>JASKKH010000032.1 GCA_030154265.1 Clostridia bacterium | reverse complement strand
GAACCACTCGCAGCAGCAACATTAGCAAAAGCAATTAAAGTTAATAATCCAACTGCTAATGAAACAATGATACGTTTCACTATTAAACACCTCCTACTTAAAGTTTTTTAAGAGTTGTATTAAAACTGTCAACGAATTTAAAACCCAAGGGTGTTATTGTTAATAACTGTCAAATCATGCCTAATAGACTGGAAAATACTTATTATGTCATTCCATGTCAGAATTAGTTGTAAAAATAAATCATAGGTAACTTTTTAGCTAAATTTTTATGCTGGATTACTATCATTTGAACTACATGAAAACTGCTTGTGGATTCACCTCTTTCATAAGGCTTACATCCCAGCATTTCTTGCAGTCCCAGCCGGATAGCTTCTTCAAAAGCATGCTTTAAAAATTGCCGTATATATTCTGCCAACCCATCGATAAAGATATCCTGACCCCAACTTTTCCAACTTTTCGTTAACATAGACATCTTGAAGCTTTTCTGGTAAACTGATTTCCAAGGCGTATTCTTCTTTCTTTAAGGCCTTTCGGCCTTGGGTTTGTTTTTAGCTAACTGGAGAATATACCGTTTTCTATTCAATTTCCTTTTTACACAATTAATTATACGCTATCAATTCGCAAGGGGTATTGTTTGTTTCCTTATACTGTTCTTTTAGCACTAATAGAAAAGGTTTAATAAGTTCCGGTTCAAATTGAGTACCACTGTTTCTTATGATTTCATCTATACAAGTATCAATAGACTTAGGTAGACTATAAGCTCTATATGAAAACATTGCATCGAAAGCATCAGCTATAGTGATTATTTTTGCACCAAATGGAATTTTATCTCCCTTTAAACCGATATAACCCCCACCATCTATTCTTTCATGGTGATATAAAACAATATTAGCTATTCTTTGTCCCCAAGGAAATCTGAGTAAAAAATCAGCACAAACAAAAGGATGCTTTTTAATTAATCTCCATTCTCCTTCTAATAACTTTGAAGATCTATTGAGAACAGCTGGATTTATTATAATTTTACCTAAATCATGAAGAAGTCCCCCAAGACTAATAACGAATATTTCTTTTTGGGTTAACCCTAGACTCTTAGCCAACATGAAACACAATTTACAAACATTTAAAGAATGTTGGTGTGTAGGGTAATGATGATACTTTATAATCTGTAACAATCTTAAAATGTCTTCAAAAAAATCATCAGGATTAACTTTTATGTTTCTTTGAATGTTATAATTTTTAAATAAATAAGTTAGCAAAAAAACACCCCCTTAGGCAGCTGGCTACCAATAACCCAAAGGTTGTAGGCCCTATAGCTTTGCGTTACTGTCTTTCGACAGTTTTGCCTTTTCTTTGAGGTGAAAAAGTTAAAAAAATTGTTGTTGTATATAATAACATATTAATTATGCAAATATTGTCGAAACCTGTAAAGACATAAGAATTAGCCATTTAAGCTTCTATTCTATAAATTCTGATTATTGGCAGTTTTTATAAAATTATATGTTATTCTTTAATAGGCTGAATTTCAGTCTACTTTTGAACTACCGAAAGGATGCCGCTTTAGCCCCGATGTGAGTTTGCAAAAGATGGCGGATTCCAATGACTTATGTTCAGGACCAGCTGGCCAAAGTTGGAATAAAGTATGATTTAAACATAATTGATGAGTCCACCTAACAGCAGAAGCTGAGAAGCGGTGAATGCAGGCCGTTAAGCTGGCATATCAACTATAACATGCCGGAGCCATATAACGAATTTGTCCGTTTACTTATCACCAATGGGCAAAATTTCATCTGGACAGGGTACGATAAAGTTGACCATCTGATTCGTTCAATAGAAAGCGAATTTGACTTGGAAAAGAGAAGCAAGTATACAAAGAAATCCAACGTATCGTATCCCAAGATGTGGTTGCCATCCCAATTCAGTGTGCTAAACCTATTATGGTAGGGTGGCCGTATATTGATTTAGGTTACGAGCCGAAGGAAACTCAAGTTACTATTATGAATTTGATGAGAACCTCAAGGTGTTAAAACATTAGCATCTTTTCATAAGCTACAATAGGGCCTTCTGGCTTGTCGGAAGGCCCTATTATAATGATTAAGAAATTATAGTATTTGTTATGCGTAGGAGTTCCCGCATCATGATGGACCACTTGCTCTAAAGCGTTAATTACGGGCTTAGCTCAATTATAAAAAATTAGGCGTGCACCGCCTCAGAGAAGCTAAAACTTTAATATTGTTTAATAATATTACATCATTACCGGAACTTCAGGAATACCTAGTCGCCGGAGTAACATATATTCTTGTTCACTAATACGTTGAATCGCCACTTCATCGTCGTATTGATAGCCGTAATTAGCAGAAGATGCCCCCAAAATGCTCCCCAGAAAGGGAAGAACCCGAGGAAAAAGTCAGGTACTATACGGAATATGAAGAAAAATCACAACCTTCTTCTGGCGGGAAATTGCTGGGTTTTTGGAGTTTCGGGCACTATAACAGCCTCCTTTTTTCATTTGATACTACATTGTATGATTTACTTCTTGATGAAAAAGAAATTCGTCAGCTAATCCTAAATTTGGCTCATAACGGGCTAGAAGCGATGAAATTCGGGGGATATTTGACTATTAAAACATATATGGATGGGGAGGAAGTAGTCTTAGCAGTACAGGATGAAGGAAAAGGAATTGACTCCAATATAGTTAATAAGTTAGAGACTCCTTTCTTAACGACAAAAGAAACGGGGACCGGTTTGGGGTTGACAGTATGTTACAATATTGCGGATAACCACAATGCAGTAATTAATTTTGAAAGCGATATTTATGGTACTACATTTTTTGTTAGATTTAAAAAACATATTTAAGTTTAAAAAATGTGGCATTGATTATGCCCGTTTTATGAGGATAAAGTTAATGAATATATGGCTTAATTTAAATTATATAATAGGCCGGTTTAATCAGAAAATGGGGTCTGTTACATATGATAATATTAATATAAGTAATGAGAAAATTAAGGAAATAATCGAAGATGCTGGATACGAAGTAAATTAAAAAACAGGCCGGATTTACCTTTTTGGTAAAGACCGGCCCTTCTTATATCTAGGTTTGGGCTAACATAAACCTTTGGAAAGGTTAACGGTTGAGGTTTAGTTTTTTAATTATTTGGAGAGGATAAGTTTTCTAGAATTTTAACTAGTGCTGAGTGGTCAGCATCTCCTTGTTCTTGGCCAACTAAGGCAGAGAACAATTCGCGGACCATTCCGGTGCAGGGTAATGGTAAACCCACTTCACGTGCAGCCTCTAATGCGATAGATAAGTCTTTACGGTGTAGACGGCTTTTAAATCCCGGTTTGTGGTTGTTATCCAGCATGCGTTGTCCGTGTATTTCTAAGATCTTGCTTTGTGCAAAACCCCCCATTAATGCTTGATGTACCATGGCAGGATCTACACCATTACGTTTTGCCAGGGTAAGTGCTTCGGCTACTGCTTGAATGGTCACACCAACAATAACTTGGTTGGCTGCTTTTGCCACTTGGCCGGCACCGGCTTCACCAACTAGGGTAATGTTTTTTCCTAAGACCTTAAATATCGGTAATGCCCTTTCAAAAGCTTCTTTGCTCCCACCTACCATAATGGAGAGCGTACCTTCCTGGGCGCCAACGTCACCACCGGATACGGGAGCGTCAAGGGCATCGGCACCGACTTCCCTGGCTGCAGATGCTACTCGTCGAGCAATTGCAGGAGATACAGTACTCATATCAATAACTAGCGTGCCGGGACGCAGGTTTTTAATTGCTTGGCCTGAACCTAAAAGTACTTGGTCTACATCTGGGGTATCCGGTAACATCGTTATAAGTATATCTACTTGTTTGGCAACTGCTGCAGGGTTATCCGCGGCTGTCGCCCCGGCGTTGACTAATTCCTTAACTGCTCCTTGGCTGCGGTTATGTACCACCAACGGATAACCTGCTTTAAGCAAATTAAGTGCCATTGGACGACCCATAATTCCCAAGCCGATAAAACCGATTGTTTCCATAATCCGGACCTCCTAAAATCCAAGATGTTCTAACCATTTAAGGGAAGTCTCTGTATTGGGGTGTGGGATATATTCAAGCCCAATATATCCTTTATAACCCATCGAATCAATTGACTCTAATACATATTTGTAATTGATTTCACCGGTACCTGGTTGATGCCGACCAGGGTTATCGGCAATCTGAATGTGGCCCACCTTGTTTCCTAGCTGTTTTAAGGTTCCTATTAATTCACCTTCCATACGCTGCATGTGATAAACATCGTACTGGATGCGTAAATTAGGGGCACCAACTAAATTTAATAGTTTCTCTGCCTGTTGGGTAGTAGAAATTAGAAAACCAGGTACATCATAGGTGTTTAAAGGTTCCATAAGAAGCATAATATTGTCTTTAGCCAGTTGTTCTGCTGCATAAGCCAGGTTTTCTTGCACAACCTTCCACTGTTCTTCTTCTGTATACTCCGGTAATCTTAAACCAACCAAACAATTCAATCGCTGACACCCTAAACGTTGGGCCCATTGTCGAGCAGTAGCAACGCCTTTACGAAATTCATCAATGCGTGAGGGGTCTGCGGCAATGCCTCGGTCTCCGGCTCCCCAATTTCCTGCTGGAAGGTTAAAAAGGGTAATATTTAGCCCTAATCTTTTAACTGTTTGTTCTATTTCTGTACAATCAAAGTCATAGGGAAATTGAAATTCAACAGAGGAAAACCCAGCTTTTTTAGCGACTTCAAAACGTTCGAGAAAAGGAAGTTCAGTAAATAACATTGTAAGGTTTGCATCAAAATTTAGCATCATAGCACCTCCTTTAGATTTAAAAGTGTCATGTAGTTTTCAACATAATAATTTGGTTTTCCTTTCTAATTCATTTTGAAATTTGAACATTTCCACCTACCATTTAAAATGGGGGTGTCCTTATAAGAAGTGATTCTTCTTTTGATTTTACCGAGACAACTGTCAAATTGAATAGTTATAGAATAACATAAAAAATAGGGAACTATGCTTTATTGGTGACTTGATTTTAGTAGGTAGAAATTTTTGGATTTTGTGATAGCATTATTCAATGTAATTTTAGTTTTCTCTTAAAACATTTTTAGTAGTAATAAGTATTATTATATAAACCATGGGAGGTTAGGTTTCACCATGGAAATGGATAATATTGAACAACAAGTTATTAATAACTTTATTGTGTTATTGACACGTAAATTATTAACTAGATTGTGTGAAAATAGCTATTGTTACAGTTCAAATGGTATAAATAAGAAATATTTTATTGTTAAAGCTGAGGAACTAAGAGAAATAACAAGTATATATGGGATTGAATTATATTCAACGGAAGATTTTTGTACCAAACAATTTAAAAATAACTAGAGAATAATTTTAAAAAGGGTTATTGTTTATTATAACGATGACCCTTAAATTTTGCTCTAATTATTATCGAGGATTACTTGGCCTGCTCATGCTGGCAATAAAGTCTTGCTTGTTAAGCAGGCTCTTGTAGTTCTTACCGATTACACAATAGAGAACCTTATATGGGTTCTCTATTTATAGATGAAGAAGTTTAATCTATTTAAGACAAAATTGTTTAGTATTAAGTAATTTTAAGTATATAGTATTCTGAGGTTGAAATATAAAAATACGTAAATATAGATTAGTTAATATTTGCGTTATGGATGTCGACTAAAAACGAAAAATATAATAAAATGTTTTCTGGTATTCATAATACAGAGTTTTATTTTTTAATCCAAAATAATTTTAGTTAGGAGTTTTTAAAACAATATGGAAATTTCATTACAGGAAGTGTTATTTTCATTTCTGGGCGGTCTAGGATTGTTTTTGTTTGGACTAAGGATTATGTCCGATTCCTTGCAATCAGTTGCTGGGGATAGGATGCGAACAATCTTAGAGCAAGGAACTAAAAGTCCTATTAGAGGTGTTTTAACAGGAACCTTAGTTACTGCCATAATTCAAAGCAGTAGCGCAACTACTGTCCTAACTGTTGGGCTTGTAAATGCACAGCTTTTAACATTAAGGCAGGCAATTGGTGTGATAATGGGTGCCAATATAGGTACCACTATTACGGCATATATAATTGGGTTTAAACTAAAAGCTTATGCACTCCCGATTCTGGCTGTCGGTGCCTTCCTATTTTTATTTTCTAAGAATAAAAAATTTCAACTTATAGGACAAGCAATATTTGGTTTTGGGACTTTATTTTACGGACTTGATATCATGAGTCATGGAATGAAACCTCTTAAGGATTTACCATTCTTTATAAATCTAATGACTAGTATTGAAAATAACTCCATAATTGGCGTATTAATTGGAATGTTTTTCACCTTTATAGTTCAGAGTAGTAGTGCTACTATTGGTGTGCTTCAGGAGCTGGCATATCAAAAAGCTGTTACTTACAATCAGGCGATACCTATCTTATTTGGTGATAATATAGGGACTACAGTAACGGCATTACTTGCTTCAATAGGAGCAAGTGTGGCAGCTAGAAGAACTGCTCTTACACATTTTGTATTTAACGTAATAGGTACTTTAATCTTTTTGCCTCTTTTTTTAATAGGTGTTTTTAATAAGGTAGTAATAATGTTTACAAATTATATATTTACGCTTATTCCAGGCTTTGCGGGTACGTGGGAAACGTTAGGTATAAAACTTCAAATTGCTCAAACGCATGCTGTATTTAATATATCTAATACACTGATTCATTTACCATTAGTATCTTTATTAGCATTAATTGTTACAAAGTTAATACCAGATAAGAAGGAAGAAGAGGAATTTAAGGGATATAAAACACAGTTTTTAGATAAACGATTTTTGCGAAATCCATCAGTAGCTCTTTCACAGGCGACTAGAGAAATTTTACGAATGGGACAACTTACGAGAGAGGCTTTTAGTAACTCAATACAATATTTCGAGAATCGCGAAAAAGCCCTTTTTGATAAATCAATAGTTTTAGAGGATACGATAGATGCCCTTGAAAGGGAGATTACAGATTATATAGTTTTGGCCTCTGAAAAGAGCTTATCTAGGGAAGATTCAAACCGTGCATATATACTGTTACAATCATTAAATGACCTTGAAAGAATCGGTGACCACTGTGAAAATATAATTGAGCAATCGGAATATGCAACAAAACATAATGTTAATATTTCTGGAGAAGCCAAGGAAGAATTGCATAATATGATAGAGTTGGTTGATAAATCACTCGGATTGGCATTAGAAGCGTTAGAGAAGGGAAGTAAAGTTCTGGCAAAGAAAGTTGTACAAAATGAGAAGCTAATTGATAAAATGCATGCTGAGTATAGGAGATCACATATTGCAAGATTAAATAGAAAGATTTGTAATGGTAATAATGGTGCTGTTTATTTAGACCTTTTGAGTAATTTAGAAAGAATAAGTGATCACAGTAGGAATATTGCAGGTTATGTTCTAGGAGAGTTTTAATATAAAAAGTGAAAAATAAAAAATTGCCTCTCTTTTGGCTGTTGGGAAAACATATTAATCTTGTTGACAGAATTAGGAATTGCAACATAGATTAATATAACAACAGTTCAAACATAGGGAGGCATTTTTATGACTTCATATCATTCAGATATATATTATAAAATAGAGGTTGTGGAAGGTTTAAAAGCTGCGCTTCTTGATGAGCGTGTCACAGCTATTTTTTATGCACAATTACGTGATATGTCTAGGAGATACGCTGGTATTGAGGCTTTTGCTGAAGCAAGAAAAGATGAACTTGATCATGCCAGAGAAATTACACAATTATTAGAAGAACTTACAGGAGTAAAACCAATAGAAGCAACGCAACCAGTTACCCCACCAGCTTTTAGAGATTACTGTGAAGGTATTGCTATAGCTATTCAAGGGGAGAAACAGGCAGGGGTTGAATATTCAAATATTATTAATATTTCACCTTACGAAAAGGTTAACCTTCAATTACAAGAAATAATTAGTGATGAAGAAGTTCATTTGGCTAAATTTAAAAAGTTATATGAAATAGAGTGCCAGTATAAATATTATAATAAATAAACTAATTTTGTATTAGAAAAATAACCCTCGAAACATTCTGGGGTTATATATTTTATAATGAAGTTATGAATTTCGTACATTATATGAAAAAGCTTTAGTAATACAAAAGGGGGGTTGTCCCATAGAGGGATAGCCCTTCATTTTTAGGCTTATGCAACATATAGTAAAATTAAGACATGAAAAACAATCATATGAAAATCACATTCAAAGAATATAATATGGATCAGTTGACGCTACTGATGGACTAATTTGGGACATATTGATTTTAGGCTTTATTTTATGTAGAATGTACCCAACTTCTGACTATGTTCTAAGAATTTTAATTTTAAATAAGGATTAAAATCTATATATAAATATATTTTAAAACTATTATTAGGGGAGAGGTAAAATTAAAGGAATATATATTAACCAGATACAGCCTGGTGACAAAGTAGAAGGTGTTTTTGCTATAAAAAGATGCCAATTAAATAACTTTAACAATAAAGAAGGTCAATACTTAAATTTATTACTTGGGGATAAAACCGGTGAAATAATAGCTATAGCGTGGGAAAATGGCCCTAAAATTGCTGAAGCAGTTGAAGGCGCATTATTTGTCCAGGTGGAGGGACGGGCTTCCATATATAAAGGGAGAATCCAATTAATTTTATCTAATGTAGAATTGGTCGAAGAAGACAAGATAAATAGAGAAGATTTTTTACCAATAACTCCTAAAAACCGAGAAGAAATGTTTACAACAATAATGAATATAATTGAAGGGATTAAAAATCCTTATCTAAAGCAATTGCTTAACTCATTTTTTGAAGATTCAACCTGGGTTAAATATTTTAATGAAGCACCAGCTGCTAAAAAAAACCATCAGGCATATTTGGGTGGATTGTTAGAACATACCTTTAATATGATAGCACTAGTACCATCGTTATGTGCAATATATCCACAGGTTGATCAAGACCTTTTATATACTGGGGTAATATTACATGATATAGCAAAAATTAAGGAATACGAATATGAATACAAGATAGACTTTACGGATGCTGGACGGTTGTTAGGGCATATTGTCATGGGAATTCAGGAAGTAGATCAGAGAATAACTTCTATTGAAGGATTTCCTGAAAAATTACGGTTAAAAGTATTACATATGATTGCTAGCCATCATGGTCAATATGAATGGCAGTCGCCAAAACGTCCAAAATTCCTGGAAGCATGTTTATTACATCATCTTGACCTTATAGATACTGAAGTTTTTATATTTAACTCAATTTCTGAAAATACTCAAGAAGCATGGAGTTGGTCAAATAACTTAGGAAGGTATATCTTTAAAGAAGATAACGATTAAAACTAGGAAGAAAAAATTATCCCGTATCACAACAAAAGTGGTACGGGATAACTATTTGTAAGCGTGGTTTTCTGCCAAAAGTTGTTGAATTAAAATTTCAGAAAAAGGCTTTTGGGGCAGGTCCGGTTTTTTATAGGGTATTACATTAACTCATGAAGTTATTTATTTGACTGGTGTTAGGCTTTTGAGTTAATAAATAAATTTGTTGTTGTTGTATGTTACCAGCTTCACCTACAATGAATCGGGTTGAGTTGGAATTGCTTAAAAGGGTGCTAATGATATAGGAAATACCAACAATTGCTATTGGTTGGAAAATAACCAACATGTAACCTGGCATAGTTAGATACCTTAATAGAAAGCTGTTAAAGAAAAATAAGACAGCAGGATGTATTAGGTAAATTCCTAATGAATTAGCAGCTAAAGGAGATATAATATGGCGCATATAGTTTTTCTTTTCTAGATAAATAGATATGTTAAATAATAAAGCAATCACTGTTAAGCTATAAAGATAAATGCTAGGTTTAAAAACGCTAATGGTAAGGGCCCATGCTTGGCCTAGGTAACGATATAAATAGAAGTATTCACCTACAACCCAAGAAGTAGTTATTATAAAACTTACTACAACAATTTTCTGATGCTTTGTTAACCATTGTCTCCATGCTTCCAAATTTAGGCCAACCATGCCACCTAGGAGGTAATAGGGTAAATAGGATAACAATAATCTATCCTTCTTAATCATTACCCATCTAATGGAATCAGACCAGGGAGTACCGTTTAAAAGGGATAATGTTAGTGCTTTTTGCTGTTCAAATAGATAGAAGTAAACAATATAAAGTAATAAACCACTAAATAAAATAATTAGTAACTTGGTGGGATGGAGTTGTTTCGGTTTAAAAAAGGTAATAAGTAATGGGAAAAAAACATAAAATTGAACTCCGACTAAAATATAGTAGAGATGGATGAAACCGTTACCGTTAAGTAAGTTTTGAACCCAAATAATAACAAATTCAAAACCATTAGACCAGTCAACCATATGTGAAAAATGTTTGATGTATAGGTAAATAGCAGTCCATATGGCATAAGGGATAACTAGATTTTTTAGTCGACGATTAAAAAAACGTGAAATATCCAATTTACGCTTACTATAACTATGGAATAGTACAAGGCCGGTAATAAACATAAAGAGTTGACGGCCAAATCTTAATAAATTAATAGTAAGTTCATGAAAAATATGACTATAAGGGTTATTGACTGGCATTGCCAGGTAAAACCCATAGACATGAAGGATCACAATTGTTATTAAGCCAAAAACCCTTAGATAATCAACTTCTCCTATATGAGGTTTTTTCACCATTTAAACCTCTTTTCAATTAATTGAATTTTTATTAAGACAGATTATTATGTATTAGTTTGACATTAACTTAGCAATTCATTAACAATTATTCTATCATAGAATTTTAAATAAACAATTATTATGGAGTTGACATTTTTTACGTTCATTACAAAAAGCTACTACATTTGAATAATGGGTGGTTTATTTATTATTAGGAATTTAATATCTTATCTATTTCTTGTAAACCTTCAAGTCCCCCACATGCAAGGGAGATATGAGGAGGAGCTATTTGATATTCCCGTGGGTTTATTCTAATTATTTTGGTATTAAATTGTTTTCCTAACTGCTCTGTTAAATTTCTTATGGTAGGTACTGCAGTACCAGCTCCTATTTCTATAACAACAATTTTGTCTTTTTGGTGACTCTGTAAAAACTTACTAAAATTTTTTTCTTGATCCATAGTGCGGTTACTGATCCATGAAAAGTCACCAAACATTAATATGTTGGGCCGTGCAACCTCGCCACAATTAGGACATTTGGGTAGATATTCTGCCCTCATGTTTTCATAATTTATTTCTATAATTTCATTGTTGCCCCAAATGTCAGCATTGCAAGGTTTTGTACATTGTAGATAATGAATAGAGCCATGTACTTCACAGACTTTTTCTTCGGGAAAACCTGCTTTTTGAAACTGACCGTCAACATTTGAAGTAACAATGAAATAATCAAGATTATATCTTTTAATCCATTGTAATATAAGATTGAAACCTTCATGGGGGATTGTTTTTCTATACAGATTTAGACGGTGGCCATAAAAACCCCAACCGAAAGCAGGGTCTTGGTTAAAATGAGTTGGATTAGCTGCGTTAACGAAATTAATGCCGAGCTTTTTATACATAGGGTAAGCTTTCCAAAAGCCTTTATCACCTCGAAAATCGGGTAAACCAGAGTCTACACCCATGCCAGCTCCGGCAGTAATAATAATGGCGGTAGAGTTTTTTATAGCTTCAGCAGCTTTTTCAAATTTTTGTTGTAATTCCATAATATGTAGTTCCCCCTACAAAACTTATTAAAAACTATTTTAATTTCGGCAAAATTTTTAATAATCCTTTTAAGAAGAAACCCCGGGATTAAACCCGGGGTTTGGTAATCTTAGTGGCTTAAGGAATTGGATTTTTTTATTTTTTGATGCAGGATTTTGCCATATATAATACCGAAGATATTTAAAAAATGAATTGTGGGAGTTGTATGAGACCGTTTTTAAAGTGGCCAGGAAACAAATATCGAATTGTTAATTATATTAAAGCGAAATTACCCAATGGAAACAGACTTATAGAACCATTTGTTGGTTCTGGGTCTGTATTTTTGAATACTAACTATAATGAATATCTACTTGCCGATAATAATGAAGACTTAATAAACTTATATATCACCCTTCAAAAAGAAGGGGAGAATTTTATTAGTTTTTGCCGTTCGTTTTTTATACCAGATAACAATACTAAAGAAAAATATTATTACTACCGGCGACTTTTTAATATAACTAAAGATCCACGTCTAAAGTCGGCACTTTTAATATATCTTAATCGTCATGGATATAACGGATTAGTAAGATATAATAAAAATGGAGTTTATAATGTACCTTTTGGAAAATATAAAAGACCCTATTTTCCGGAAGCTGAAATGCATTACTTCTGGTATAAATCTCAAAAAGCAATATTTATAAGAGGGGATTTCAAAGATATTATGGCTAAGACTTGCCGAGGTGATGTTATTTATTGCGATCCTCCTTATGTTCCTCTTTCCAATACTTCTAATTTTACCAATTATAGTACTGGAGGTTTTACTTTAAAACATCAACATGAGTTAACAAAATTAGCTTTAAAACTTTCAAATCAGGATATCCCTGTTCTAATATCTAACCATGACACGAAATTGACTAGACTTATATACAAAAATGCTGATATAACCCGAATTAAGGTCCAGCGATATATTTCGTGTAATGGGGCTAAAAGAACCAAAGTCAATGAAATACTTGCTTTTTTTAAGGGAAAAGGCTCGGGTTTTTAGGAGCCTTTAGTTACATTAGTAAAAATAAGTTATAAACATAATCGTAAACAAATTAAGGGGAATAATAAAATTGGAGGTGGTTTTATGGATGAGAAAAATAAAAAAGTAGCTCCGGGTATGGAGAAAGCTTTAGAAAGAGAAGCTACCGAAGAAGAGAAAAGAAAAGGCAACACTACCCGTGTGACAAGGTTTTCATGGGACGAGGTTGAACAGTAGAAGAGTAATTAATTAAAAAAGAAAGGTTGGTGTTAATTATGATAGAGCACCAACCTTTTTATATAGTTTCTATTTTATTGCTCAATTCCATCTCGAGCTAATATTCCTTTTTCATAATAATGCTTAACCTGTTGCATTTCAGTTACTAGGTCACGGCAGTTAGAATCAATTCAATACCCTCTGGTTTGTTTTTAATTAAATCTAATATTTCTTCAGTTGATATTAAGTTAAAATAATTTGCGGTATTAATTTCATCAAGGATAATTATATCGTATTTACCTGAATACATGGCTGTTCTAGCTTTTTCTAGCCCATCTTGTGCCATTTTGATATCTTCCGAATGAGGAGGATTTACAACATGTGTAAAGGGGTCTTTTCCATACTGTTCGATGGTAATATATGTCCCGACCATTTCTGCAGATTTTAACTTTCCATAATATTGGCCTTTTATGAATTGTCCCATGTAAGTTTTTAATTCTCTCTCCATAGCTCGGAAAGCTAATCCCAAGGCCGAAGTAGTGGTTTTTCCTTTACAATTTCCTGTGTAAATATGGTGTATTCAATTAAGTTCCTCTTTTTTAGACATAAATATAGCAAATAAAATTAGGATTTACAAAAGAAAAAGGGTTATTAAAACTTTTAAGAAAAAATGGAAGAAGTAGAAATAAATAGAAGGAGAATTTCTCTCTGTGTAGAATTTTACAAAAAAAGGAATTAAAAGGAGGGAATTTTATTAATGCAGGTTAACCAATTTCAATATTCCAGAACAGTCGCAATTAATTTACTGGATTCTTCGGATAATTTACGTGAGAAATTAATCTATGAAGCTATGGAAGGATATAAATATGCCGGGATTTCTCCACTAATGACAAAAGGTATTTTTATGCGTACACCCGGAACTTATGGAGACCAGGCGTTGCTTCGTTTAGAACCCGCTAAGATTAATTCTTTTTTTAGTATCCAAAGTGTTCCGGTTAAAAGCTCGGTTTATTCATTTAAGAACCCAGAAGCTCTATCAGCTTTTGTAAATGAATTATCTAAGGCAGAGTCATGGGTGGGATACTCCCTTGTAGATATCATACCAGTTAATGGTTTCTTGGATAAAGAAGTTGGTTCAGGTACAGTAACAGTTGTTTGTATTTTTGAATGGTCTAGTGAAAGTGGTTTACCTCTTATGCTTGATCGCCACACCATAAAACCTATGCGTCCTGTTGGTATAAATGGTGTTTCATGTCCGGTTAAAGGATGTGGCCATATTGTTCCCTATATGGATAGGGAGGGGGTAAACCTTGACAATGATGAAGAGGATTTAACGGCTTACATATGTCCCTACCATAATATATATATATTGCCTTCAACTTATAGCTATGTCAATCCAGAGACTTCTATTCTGTGGAAAAATGATTTAGATAAAGCGGCAATTGATAAATTGTTAAAGTTATCTAATGGAAAACGTACATGGAAGCAGATAGCTAAAGAAACTAATGCAGATGCCTTGGCTTGGAATACTTTTAGATATCTACAAAGAACAGGGCGAATTGATGAGTTTTTAGAAAAACTTTTACCTAACTTCAGACGGCCATTGGGTAATAAAGAAGAAACAAAAATTATATACTGGTCCATTGATCTCGATAATGGTAGTGAATGGGAACCTTTAAAAAGGGTTAGGGTAAAATTAGGTCAGGTGCATGGTTTTCAATATGGACCAGATGTTATCGTTGTAAGTCCTAATGAAATTACGCTACTAAATGTTAAGTTTATGGGTCAAACCCTTACAAAAAGAGAAATTCCAGATACTTATACTGACCAATATAAGGTCTTTAATAAACCTATTAAATTAGTTCATAAGTACATTGGTAATGAATTGTTAGAGAATTTCCTAATTGGACAGGAGTTATCTATAAAACTTAAACGTCCATTTAGAGTCGTAACTCTTACTCGACCCAATAAAGAAAAAGGATTACAGCAAAATGTTAAAGAATTATTATCAGACCCAAGGCAATTTGTACATATTAATTGGCTGGATGTTTATACTTTTGTACAAGAGGGGACAGATATATGGTCTAAGATCTTAGCCAGATATCTTGAGGGTAAAACTGCAGGATATGATTTGGCTGGAAGACTACAGACCTTACTAGGCATAAAACAGTTTAAATCCGATAATAGAAACATCGTTGTATTAGAAAAATGATAAGGGATTTGAGGTCTAAATGCCAATTAAACAACTAGTTGTAAAAACAACCCGACAAGAAGAAATGATAGATATTACTTCGGATATTAATCAACTAATTAAGGAAACAGGATTTATCTCTGGCGTTTGTCATATGTTTGTTTCTCATACGACTTGTGGATTAACTATAAACGAGCATGCTGACCCTGACGTTGCTAGAGACATTTTAGAGGCTCTTAATAGGATGGTTCCACGGGGTATGGATTATAAACATATTGAGGGCAATTCTCACGCTCATTTAAAGGCATCTTTGATGGGTGTTAACCAGACTATTTTAATCGAAGAGGGCAGGCTTTGCCTTGGTACATGGCAAGGAATTTTTTTGTGTGAGTTTGATGGGCCTCGACAGAGGAAAATTTGGATTAAGGTTATAGAAGCTTAAAATTAAAAAGCGTTTAAAAAGATAGGGGGCTTTTAAAAAAGCCCCCTTAAAGTCGTTTAATTAGTTATACGTACAGCCTAATATTTTTTTAAGCTTTAATAACCTGCTCTTTAACCCAATCAGCTTCTTGACTGAAACTAAATAACTTTCTCAATAGTTTACCCATATATATATATATATATATCTTCCTCCCACTATATAATGGTGTAATCAGCATTATAAGATAAAAATGTTAAGAACATATTAAGATAATATTAAAATTAACTAAATTTTATGCCAGGGATATTAAGCGTGGATGCAGAATACAGAATCATATTTACATATTGCCTTGTTTTTGGTAGTAAATTGATGTTATTCTATTTTATATGCTTATTAATTAAAAGAAATAAAAAGGATTTTGATGACATTAAAGGAATAAAAGGTTAGTAAAATTGAAACATCTGGGGGGACATAAGTGATTAAAAAACCATTATTGGATGATCTTATAGAGGTCTGTAAAGAGGTTTATAACCGTGGTCTTACTACTGGTGCAGCAGGAAATGTAAGTGTTAGAATTCCTGAAACCAAATATTTCCTGATAAAACGAACTGGATCTTCTATGGGTCGAGTTAAAGAGTCTGATTTTCTAATAACAGATATAGATGGAAATATAGTTGAAGGAGAAGGGAAACCTTCCATGGAGATTAACTTTCATCTAGGGATTTACCGACAACGACCAGAAATAGGTGCAGTTATCCATGCCCATCCTCCGTACACTGTAGCTTTTGCTAGTTCTAATGGTTTATTACCTTTAGTAACAGTTGCCGCTAAGATGTTTTTAAAAGAAGTACCTAATATTCCCTTTGCTCCACCAGGGTCAGATGAATTAGCGAAGCTTGTTGTAGAGCAATACAAGAGGGAATATATAAACAGTGTGACAATGATTGAACATGGGGCGATTACAGCAGGTAAGGATTTATGGAAAGCATATGATTTAATGGAGTATCTAGAGGATAATGCAAAGGTAGCTTTAGCAATGTTACAGATAAAAAATTCCAAATTTAAATTTTAACTATATGATTTTTGCCGACTTTAAGCCGGCTTTTTTATTTATTTTAACTTTAGCTTGTTGAATAATTATTTTAGGTACTAAAGAAGAAAAAATCTATCGCAATCTGGTAATGGTGAAAGTACAGCTAACACCAAGCCAGAAAGGATAGATTTGACTTGGTTTTAGTACTAAACATTACTCGTGAAAACCCTCTATTTCAGTTATTTTCAAAAATCGATTTTCTTTTGCAAGGATTTGAGGAGAGTTTTCCTAAGCCTACTCCTTGCCGAGGCAGACCCCAACTTTTTAGTGATGTACAAATTTTGAAATGTCTAGTATAAAAAGCCCGAGAATCTGGAAAAAAGATTGGGGCATATTATTATAATTAACAATATATCAGCAACCTAAAGATAAAGTTTTAAAAAGAAAAGCAGCCCCTTTTGGGCTGCATATGGACTAAACAAAATATAACAATTATTGCTCGTTTTCAACACGTGGTCTAGCTAATAAACTAATGGCCCAAATGCCTGCAAGGCCTATGAGGCTGTAAATAATTCTGCTTAGCATAGCAGTTTCGCCTCCAAATAAGGCTGCTACTAAGTCGTACCTGAATAGGCCTACAAGTAACCAGTTTAAAGCTCCTGCGATTACTAATATTAGGGCTATCCTATCAATAGAAGACATATATATCTTCCTCCTTTCAATAAATAAAATCCCCTATAAAAATGCAGATTATACATATGAGGTAAATAATGGACATGTTTTTTTAATTTCTAATGAGATGTCATCCATTTTATAAACAAGTCATAAAATGGTAGAGCTTCAATTTTAGAGGTGACATTTACAATGGGCGATCCCACTAATTTACAATCATTTATTTCATATGTTCTCCCAGGCCAACACCAGCTACCACCATTACCGTATTATTACAATGCATTAGAACCTATTATTAGTGAAAAAACTTTACGTCTTCATCATGATCATCACCATCTGTTATATGTAGAAGGTCTTAATAAAGCTGAATTAAAATTGCTTGAGGCAAGGCAGAAAAATGATTTTGATTTAGTGAAACACTGGGAAAGTGAAATCGCTTTCCATGGTTCGGGACATATTTTGCATAGTATTTATTGGGCAGTAATGACTCCTTGGATAGGAATGAATCCTGGGTGGTTATTACGTAAAGAAATAGAGAAATATTTTGGCAGTATGACTGCTTTTCAACAACAATTTACTAAAGCTGCTGAAAAAGTAGAAGCTTCTGGATGGGCAATTTTAGCCTGGCAACCTACCTTTGGGCATCTAGAAATGTTAACTGCTGAAAAACACCAGAATTTAACTCAATGGGGCTCTATTCCTATCATGGTTTTAGATGTATGGGAGCATGCTTACTATTTGGATTATCAATACCGTAGGGGAGATTATGTTAAGGCCTGGTGGCAATTAGTCAATTGGCAAGAAGTTGAAAGACGTTTGCGATTAGCTTTAAAAGTCCAAGTTCCAATAAGCATTTAATTAAGTTAAAAAACTTAATACTTTTGGGAAAGATAATATCATTTTAAATGGTTGCAAATATTTAACATATAGGATATACTTAAAGAGCCTCTAAAGACGTTGGCGCGTCCGACTACTAAACTATCTCCCTTGGGATAGCCCTAGTTAGTACGGTACCAGTCCTTTCGCTTTAGGGAGAATATCTTTGGGGAGATTTTTGATGTACGAAGACAAAGTTTTAACTTGTAAAGAATGTGGTAAAGAATTTGTTTTTACCATTGGCCAACAGGAATTTTTTGCAGAAAAGGGATTTACTAATGAACCTTCACGTTGCCCGGAATGTCGGGAGGCAAGAAAACAACAAAGAAGAAGTAACGGGCAACGTAATGGTTTCCGTTCTTCAAGGCCAAAGCAAATGTACAAAGCTGTATGTAGTAGTTGTGGAGCCATGACCGAAGTTCCTTTTGAGCCACGTGGAGATCGGCCGATTTATTGTTGGGATTGTTTTAATAGTCAACGTGGTGAAAGGAATTATCGTTAATTAGAATTAAATAAAGGTAATACAACCCCGGCTTATTAAGCCGGGGTTTTTAACATTATAAATAGAGCCAATTGCGATGTTCGGAAGTAGAGATGAATAGGCCGTTTTAGGGCAGTGGCAAAAATATTTTACCCCGGCACGGATCAGGATTTATGCGGGTTG
>JASKKH010000031.1 GCA_030154265.1 Clostridia bacterium | reverse complement strand
ACCGGCAGCACCAGCTTTTCATCTATTTTCCTCTATAGTTTTTAAAATCTTTGCCTTTAACAAAACACCGCTTTTAGGCTGTGCATCCTAAAAAGCGGTGTTTGTCTTCAGTTTGAGCCCGCTAAATAGCGGGTTTTTTGAATACTAATTATTAAAGAAGAGAATGATAAAATTTAAGAAAAAAAATAAAAACTACGTCAGTAAAGTAGATTTCTTGAGTTTTATTTTGTTGTGTGATTTCTTCCTTAGTTTTGTTAAACTGAGTGTTATCAAAAAGTTTATTATTGTTGACTTGACTATTTTCATAGTTATAATTGGTTTCATTGAGTTGATTGCTATAATCCATATGATTGTTTTCAATTTCGTTGTTTACATTCTGGAAATTATCACTATCAATTTGAATATTTTCGTTTTTATTATTAAATCCAATTTAGTTGTTCTCATTAAATTGGTTACTTTCGCTTAACTGATTGTTCTCTTGAATGCTCTCGTTTATTTGATTGTTATCAATAATATGTTCGTTGTTATCTTGCGTTATATTAAAGTTAACTTGATTTGTTAAATCTTTTATCTTTGTTAAATGTAATATTGGCATCTTCGACCACATTCTCACCCTCTAAAAAAGGATTATCTATTGTAACTTATTCTAAAATTGTTCTCTATGACACATTTATTATGTAAGTTCCATTCTTTATAAAGGAGGAATTAAAAATAGTAAATAAAATTACAAGAGCAGCTATTATTGCGGCTCTTTATTCAATAATAACTTATATACTTAAACCGATAAGTTTTGGTTATCTTCAGATAAGGGTGGCCGAAGCTTTAACATTATTACCTATTCTATATCCAGAAGCTATATTTGGTGTAACTATTGGGTGTTTGTTAAGTAATTTCTATGGTGGTTTAGGTATTATTGATATTGTATTAGGAAGTCTTACAACTTTAATTGCAGCATGGCTTACATATTCATTCAGAAAAAGTTGGCTGGCATATTTGCCGCCCATTATTTTAAACGGAATTATTGTCGGTATTTATTTATCCTATCTGCTACAAGTAAATGTGCTTTTGTCTATTAGTAGTGTAGCCTTAGGAGAAGCAATAAGTGTTTTGGTTTTTGGAGTACCTTTAATTAATCGTCTAAAAAAATTGAATCTGTCATAATTTCCAGCCTATTAAAGGGCTGGATTTTTTTTTTGATTTAGATAAGAAATGATTATAATTGCAAAAGAATAAGATTAAATAAGAAATATATAATGCAGGAGGAGATAAGATGACTGCTCGTGCAGAAATAATCTGGACAACGCTTTTATTTATAGCAGGGGTTTTAACTATTGGTTTTATTTTTTTCACACTATTTCCAGGAAAAGTACCAGCAACAGTATGGGAGTATTTTACGCCGGCTGAAGTAGAAAAAGCTAGGCATTATCAACAAATTATGCGTATGACTAGTATACTGGCTTTTTTATCCAAGGTTGTTATTTTAGTTTTACTACTATATAGTACCCGAGCTAATGTTTGGGCAGAGAAAATATTTCATCTTGTTGGTGGGCGTTATTATCTTGCATTATTAGTTTACTTTGTTTTTATATGGTTTATTTTAAAAGCAGTTGATTTGCCTTTTAATTTTTATGGCAGTTATATTGTTCAACACCAATGGGAGTTTTCTACCCAAACCTTAATGTCATGGTGGAGTGATTATCTCAAGGGGTCTGTTTTGGACATTGTTTTATCTGGGATTGGTGTTACTCTTCTTTTTTGGGCTACTGGTCGTTGGCCACATATGTGGTGGACTATGGCAAGCCTTTTTTTAACTGTATGGTTAATTATTTCAACATTTTTATGGCCTTTAATTATTGCTCCATTATTCAACCGTTTTGAACCAATTAATGAAGGCCCAATAAAAACTATGGTTACTAAACTTGCTGACCGTGCTGGCCTACAAGTAAATGAAATATTAGTAATGGATGCAAGTAGTCGCACAACTAAAGCCAATGCATATTTCACCGGTTTAGGGATGACTAAACGTATTGTTCTCTATGATAATTTACTATCTGACTATTCTATAGAGGAAGTAGAAGCTGTTGTTGCCCATGAAATGGCTCATTGGCGGCAAGGACACATTGCAAGAGGTTTAATTTGGGGTGTATTAGCTAATTTTTTAGTACTTGCTTTATTACATATGGTTTTAAGATTAACTTTTACCTATGAAATTGCCCGGCCTGGCCCTTACCCTATCCAGCTTTTGGTAGCTATATTGCTTTTTACCCAGCTAGTATTTTTTATTGCTCAACCAATACAAAATAGAATTTCACGCAATTATGAAATAGAAGCCGATCGGGTAGCCCTTGAACTGACCGGTAATCCAGATGCTGTTATTCAACTACATGTAAATTTAACGAAGAAAAATCTTGGGGATGTAGCTCCGCCAGCTTATATTGAATGGCTTACCTATTCTCATCCTTCGCCAATATCGAGAATTGAAGCTGTAAAGGAATGGAAAGATTTACATAAAGGAGCAAAAAAATAAAAATAGAATAATAAATTAACTAGAATGTCAAAAAAAGTCGCTTAATCCATAAGGAGGTATGTGATGCGAATTTGTCGAGTTGTGGGAATTATCTTTACATTTCTATTAGCCTCAATAGTTTTTTTACCCAAAGTTGTTGGGGCAGAAGCCAATCCCGGGATTATTTTATATCGTGTTCAACATAATGATACTCTTTGGTTTTTATCTAAACGATATGGAACCACAATCAATGATATCTATGAAATAAATAATTTAACTGAGAATGTATTATATCCCGGGCAAATTCTATATTTACCAGTATCACTAACAGAAGAATATTATAAATACACTGTCCAACCAGGAGATACTCTTTATCTTATCGGTAAAAGAAATAACTGTTCAATAACTTCCATTAGGGAAGCAAGTAACCTGATGGGGGACAACCTATATCCTGGCCAGTCCTTACTTCTTCCTTTAGCTCGAACTGGAAATGATTTTTACAAAGTTAAACCTGGAGACAGTCTTTTCTTTATTGCCCAAAAATTCAATATTAGTGTTAAAGACTTAATTGTATTAAATGACTTGCCTTCAGATTTAATCTTAGTTAACCAAATCCTTCAAGTTCCATCTTCGTTGCCCAAAGAGGACAAACCACCTATATCTGAATCATCACCACCGTTACCTGATAAAGACACATTAACAATATCTGAATTACCAGTTTATCGGGTTATGCCTGGTGATACCCTTTCTGGTATTGCAGAGAAGTTTAATACAACCATTAACGCTATATATGTCACAAATAGACTTAATTCTTATATTTTAATGCCTGGACAACCCTTATACATACCAGAAAATCAAACAGAAGCAGTTAATGTCGAAGGACCTAAAGGAGATAAGAAACCGGGATATGGTGAATTTTTAAATTGGCAATGGGCACGATGGGTTTATAATGTTGGAGCTGAAGCTACTATTACTGACCTTGATACTGGTTTAACTTTCAAAGTTCGTCATTTAGGTGGGTCTAATCATGCTGATTCAGAACCACTAACTTCTGAAGATACGGCAGTTATGAAAAAAATCTTTAATAGTAAGTGGTCTTGGGATACCAGGGCTATATTATTAAAAACTGGTGACCGCGTTTTAGCTGCATCAATGGCTGGTCAGCCTCATGGAATTCAAACTATTTCTGATAATAATTTTCCTGGTCATTTTGATGTTTACTTTTGGAATAGCCGTAGTCATAATACCAATGAAATTAAGTCCTATCACCAGGCAAACGTTTTAAGGGCTGCTGGTATGGATTAAAAATGAAGCTCCTCTCGCAACAAAGCTGAGGAGCTTTTTTTACTTTTTATTTTATATCCTTATTAATTTTTTTATTTGAACTTAATAGTTGTATAGAAGATAATTGATTTTTTATACGTATGCTTTTTTTGAACTCCATTAATATAGTAATTAGTTCATGTAGAAAAGGACTACCAAAAATAGACATAACACCTACTGCTATCATATTAATAAATAAATAAATATAAGGATAAGTTATCTTTAAGTTTGAAAAGCTGTTTAACCCTAATAAGCTAAAGACATCTATGGAAGCTACACCAGTAAGAATTGCAGCGATAGTTGCGTTTACCAATATGACTCTTTGTTCCCGTTTTTTTTCTTTGTCTGGATCATCTAATGGTTTACCTAGCCAGGGGAAATAAGATTTTAATAAATCTGTGATTCCTACGGAAGTTGAAAAAATAGCACCAATTACTGTAAAGAAATGGTTCAAATCTCCCATATATAGCACCTCCTTTCTAGGATAGGACTTTTTCTTATATATTTTATTTGAAGGTGCTATAAAGAGTGAGAATTGTTCCAATGTAATAAATAAATTGCAGGATTTAAAATAATATTATAGTATTTTAATAATAAAATTCTATATTTTGCCCTCCGAGCCGTTCTACCTAAAGGTTACCCCAAGGTAAACGGCCTGGGCTTTAAAGCTCACGGGGTATATCTGGAAACGGATATGCCTTCCATGTTTGAAAAGGAGGTGGCTATTTAAGTACCTTATGGTGGTTTACCCATGGGTAATTTTAGCCCCACTTTTTAGTGGGGCTTTAGTTTTATTGGTGCATGTATAAATTAGTTATTGTAAGTAGGTGGGCTTGTGGAAAGAGCTATCAAATCAATCATAAAAAAACCTATTACACTTCAATGCCTGTTAAGTCAATGTAGTATTGACAGCCGAAAGAGTATGTTGTTATTAAGCTTACCAATAATTGTATTTATTTTTTCTTTTCCTATAGGACAGTACCCTATTTCTTTAGAACAATTGATAAAAATATTGATTTCAAAAGTTGTACCTATTGAGCATACATGGCCTGCAACCTTAGATATTGTAGTGTTTCAGATACGATTACCCCGAATTATTGCAGCTATGTTGGTTGGGCTTGCTTTATCTACTTCAGGTGCTGTATATCAGGGGATGTTTAAAAATCCTTTAGTATCACCAGATATATTGGGAGCCTCTGCCGGATCAGCATTCGGAGCTGCTTTAGCCATTTATTTTTCATTTGGAATTTTGGGTATTCAGGTTATGTCCTTTTTATTTGGTTTAACTGCTGTATTTTTAACTTATGTCATTAGTAATAAGATACGTCATGATGCTATTCTTACTTTAGTTATGGCTGGTATTGTCGTGGGGACATTATTTTCATCTGGTACTTCGCTAATAAAATACATCGCTGATCCTTTTGATAAATTGCCCGCAATTACTTTTTGGTTAATGGGGAGTTTATCTTCCATAAATTCACGTGATGTATATATATCAATTATCCCTATATTTGCTGGATTAATTCCATTATATTTATTAAGATGGCATTTAAATGTCTTATCTTTAGGTGAAGAAGAAGCAAGGGCTTTAGGAGTTGACACCTCTAGGTTAAGACTTTTGGTTATCCTTTGTTCAACCTTAATGACAGCTTCTGCTGTATCTATAAGTGGAATAATTGGCTGGATAGGGTTGATCATACCTCATTTAGCGCGAATGTTAACTGGTCCTAATTATAAGGATTTATTACCAGCTTCTATTTTTATAGGAAGTTCCTATTTATTGTTAGTAGATGATATCGCACGTGGATTAGCTTCAGCAGAAATACCTTTGGGAATAATTACATCCTTAGTTGGAGCACCTTTCTTTATATATTTACTTTCAAAAACCCCAAGGAGATGGACATGAAACTAGAGATTAAAAACGCAACATGTAGTTATGGCTATAACACTATATTTAATGATATATCCTTTGCAGTACATTCAGGCGAAGTTTTATGTTTGTTAGGTCCTAATGGTTCAGGGAAAACAACACTTCTTAAGGCTATACTTGGATTGTTAAAACTAAAACAAGGAGATATTTATTTAAACGGTAAGAACATTAATAGATGGGCACAACAAGATAAAGCCAAAGTTATAGGTTATATACCCCAAAATCATAATCCCCTTTTTCCTTATAAAGTTATAGACATTGTTCTTATGGGAAGGACAGCTCATCTAGATATTTTTTCTTCCCCAACTAAGACAGATTTTGAAATTGCTTTAGAGGCCTTATTTACCTTAAATATTTCCCATTTAAGAGATAGGGTATATACAGAGATAAGTGGAGGAGAGAGGCAATTAGTACTTATAGCCAGGGCTTTAGCTCAACAACCTGATATTTTAATAATGGATGAGCCAACTTCTAATCTTGATTTTGGGAATCAGCATATGGTTTTAAGCAGTATTAAAGGATTGGTCAAGCAAGGATTAGCTGTTATTATGTCTTCGCATTTTCCCGATCATGCTCTTCTTTATGCTAATAAAGTATTAATTCTAGAAAAGGGTAACAAATATAAGTTTGGAAAACCAGATGATATCCTTACTGAAAATTGTATTAAAAATTTATATGGAATTAATGTTAAAAAAATCTCAAATATATTAAAGAATAATAGTGAGCTAAAGTCTTTCGTACCTATACCCAATTAAAATAATAATTTTAGTTAATATTTAATCATGTTTTTCTAATATGGGGGGTATCGAAAATGATTAAACGTTGGTTATTGGTTATTATGTGTATAATTTTTATATCAATAGGAATCACAGGTTGTGGTGATAGTGCAGTAGTTAATGAACAGACTGACACACAAAAGATAGTAGATATGGCTGGAAGAGAGTTAATTATTCCTAAAGATATAAAGAAAGTTTACTGTACAAGCCCAACAGGAACAGTCTTTATGTATACTTTAGCACCTGAAAAATTAGCTGGTTGGAATAACAAACTTACTGAATCAGAAAAGGAATATATCCTTCCTAAGTATCATAATCTTCCGGTTTTGGGACGTTGGTTTGGTAAAAGAAGTACTGCTAATCCAGAAGAAATTCTAAAGATTAAACCTGATTTGATAATATCAATGGGTGATGTAAATGATATGGCTATATCAAGTGCAGAGGAAATGGAAAAACAAATAGGAATTCCGGTTGTTTTAATGGATAGTAGTATTAATAAACTCGGCAAAGCTTATCGATTTGCAGGCGACATATTAGATAAAAAAGATCGTGCTGAAGATTTAGCTTTATACTGTGAACAGACGATTGAAGAAGTTACTTCTAAAGTATCTCAAATACAACCTGAAAATCGTAAAAGGGTATATTACGCCGAAGGTCCTAGAGGTTTACAAACAGATTCTAAGGGATCTCCTCATACAGAGGTTCTTCGTTTGGCAGGCGGAATAAATGTAGCTACTTTTCCAGTAAAAACTGGCTTCGGTAGGGAAAATATTTCAATTGAGCAACTTTTGTTATGGGATCCAGATTTTATTTTAATGAACTCAGATTTTACTAATGATGATAAAAATAGTATAACCAAAATTATAAGAAATGAATGGCAGATCCTTAATGCTGTTAAAAATGGTAATGTTTACAAAATACCACAATATCCCTTTAATTGGTTTGATAGGCCTTTGTCAGTCAATCGAATAATTGGAATAAAATGGGTTGCCAATGTACTATATCCAGACATTTATAAAATAGACATTGAAAAGGAAGTTAAGAATTTCTATCGGAAATTTTATTTCTATGAACTATCCGATGAGAAAGTCATGGAAATACTAGATAACACCAAAGTCAATAATTAATTTTAAATCAAACATTTAAGGGTGTATTTTTTAAGTAAATGATTAATGTATTTTTAACCGGCAAAATTAATGTTGGGAAAAGTACTATATTAGATAAGGCTTTATCTAATTATAACGGGGTAGTTGAAGGTTTTAAGACAGTACCTTATCTAATTAATGGTGAAAAAATTGGGTATGTTTTAGAAGCATTAAATTCTAAAGTATCAACAGATGTTGTTCATTTTGTTGGTAAAAAGTCTACAAAGAGCAATATGGTTGGTATACCTAAAACTTTTGAGGAATATGGGGTCAAAATCTTAAAACATAGCCTAAAGTCAAAACCTAATGTAATACTAATGGATGAATTAGGGATTTTTGAAACAAAGGCTTTAAATTTCCAAAGCTGGGTTTTTAATTGTTTAGACTCATCCATTCCTGTTGTGGGAGTACTTAAACAAAAATCAACTCCCTTTTTAAATAAGATAAAAGAAAGGTCAGATACTAAGGTTTTTTATATTACTATTTTTAATAGAGATAGACAATATATCAGGTTTAAAAATGTTCTTACAAAGTTACTTTAAATTAATGAAAGCCGTCATTTTATCGACGGCTTAATATATTAAAAATAATTTTTAATTGTTTGATTAAAGTTCCTTACCAAGGTCGCTTCCAGGTTGGCAAACATAAATTTTATCAACTCTTAATAGAACAGCCGATTTGGGTTGTAATTTAGGATTTACTTCTTTTACCCAAGATACTGCTGCATCAAATACTGTACCGGAAGTATGGATACTTACATTCCCTTTAATTTGATATGATTTCTTTTTTTCTGTATCCCAAACACAAATAGCCATATTTGGATTATTTTCTAAGTTATCACGAGTTTTATTCATAAAATTATCTACTATCAATAAATTGTCATCATCATAAACCTTAACAAAGCTCATAGGTACTACGTTTGGCAAACCATCTTTAGACGCAGTTGCTACAGTAATAACTTTTTGTTTATCGATTAATCCTTTAATTTCTTCTGTTAATCTTGCCATTATTTATTTCACCCCTTTAAATTAAGTATTATGCCAATTTAAGAAATATCAACATTCTTTAATTTAAATTTTTAATTATTTATTTATCACCCCTTTATAACTTAATGTTAACTTAAACCCCACAAATTGTATTCTATGTCTTTATTTTGCATATGTCAATAAACTTTAAACAAACTTACAAAATATACACTAAATAATTCACCATAAATTAGGAATGGATGTAAAAATAACCAAAAGTTAAATAAGTAAAATATTTACTTGTCAAACTAAAATTTAATTGATAAAATCTCAACAAGATTGTCTTTTGACTTAGGGGGAAAAAGATGAGTAATTCAAGAGGTTATTATGGTGAATTTGGAGGCGCTTTTGTTCCACCGGGATTAGAAAAGATTTTGAAGAATCTTGAAGAGGAGTTTTTACGTTATAAAGATGACCAAAGTTTTATTGATGAGTTAAATTATTATTTACGTGATTATGTAGGACGCCCAAGCCCGTTATATTTTGCTGAACAACTGACAAAAAAGCTCGGTGGAGCCAAAATATACTTAAAAAGAGAAGACCTCAATCATACAGGTTCACATAAAATTAATAATGCAATAGGCCAGGTTTTATTAGCTAAGAGAATGGGTGTCAAAAGAGTAATTGCTGAAACAGGTGCTGGTCAACACGGAGTAGCAACTGCTACAGCATGTGCAATGTTCAACATGGAATGCATTATATATATGGGTGAACTAGATACCCAAAGGCAGGCTTTGAATGTATTTCGGATGGAGCTATTAGGAGCTAAAGTAGTTCCTGTTAAAAGGGGTACTCGTTCACTTAAAGATGCTGTTGATGCTGCTTTAGAGGACTTGGTAGAAAATGCAGACAATACTTATTATATGTTGGGGTCAGTAGTAGGTCCACATCCATATCCTTTAATTGTAAGGCATTTTCAATCAGTTATTGGAAGAGAAGCTAAAGAACAAATTCTTGAGAAAGAAAACAGGTTACCAGACTATATAGTTGCCTGTGTTGGTGGTGGTAGTAATGCTATGGGGTTGTTTTACCCATTTATAGAGGATAAAGAAGTTAAGATTATTGGTGTAGAACCCGCAGGTTTAGGACTTGAAACAGGTAAACATGCTGCACCACTCTGTGCAGGTAAACCTGGAGTTATACATGGTTTTAAATGTTATATGATGCAAGATGAAAATGGCAACCCCATACCTACGCATTCCATTGCAGCTGGCCTTGATTACCCAGGTGTAGGTCCAGAGCATAGTTATCTAAAGGATACTGGTAGAGCAGAGTATGTGGCTATAAAAGACGACGAAGCTGTTGAAGCATTTAAAGAATTATCTAATACTGAAGGCATTATACCTGCATTAGAAAGCTCACATGCCATTGCACAGATTATTAAAATGGCTCCTAAATTGGATAAAAACCAAATTATAATTGGAAATCTATCTGGACGTGGCGATAAAGATGTTCAACAAGTTAAGGAGTATATAAAAAATAATAGTTAATAATAGAAGGACTGCCCGGAAGTATAATTCGGACAGTCCTTTTTATTATTTTGGTTCTTGTCAATTGTTGGGGTGCACTTTAATAATAAATACACCCCATATTTATTTTTATAAAACATTTTTTATTTATCATCTGTATTATTTAAGTATTTTTCTACTAAACGCATAGCACAATACTCACCACACATTGAACAAGCAACCTCGTTTTCATTATTACGTTTTTTATAATATTGACGGGCTTTTTCTGGATCTAAGGCTAGTTCTAATTGGCGTTCCCAGTTCAATGCTTTACGGGCACGGGCCATTTCACGGTCCCATTTCCAGGCTTTTGTAAGTCCCTTAGCTAGATCAGCAGCATGTGCAGCTATCCGAGCTGAAATCACACCTTCTCGGACGTCATTTAATGTAGGAAGACCTAAATGTTCTGCAGGTGTTACATAACATAAAAAGTCGGCTCCAGCTGCTGCTGCTAAAGCACCACCTATCGCGGCAGTAATATGATCGTAGCCTGGTGCTACATCAGTAACCAGGGGACCAAGTACGTAAAAAGGAGCTTCATGACAAATTCTTTTTTCTAAAAGAATGTTAGCTTCGATTTGGTTTAAAGGAACATGCCCAGGACCTTCTACCATAACTTGTACACCTGCTTCCCGAGCTCGGTCTACTAATTCCCCGAGGATTATTAATTCTGAAATTTGAGCTCGATCAGTAGCATCAGCGAGGCAACCTGGTCGTAAGCCATCACCAAGACTTAAAGTAACATCATAAAGGCGAGCAATGTCTAGAAGACGATCAAACTGTTCGTACAAGGGGTTTTCTTTTTCATTATGTAACATCCAACCGGTAAGAAAGGAGCCTCCCCGACTAACAATGTCAGTAAGTCGCCCTTCTTCACGTAATCGGTTTATTACTTCTAAAGTAACACCTGAATGAACAGTAATAAAATCAACCCCATCTTTAGCTTGTATTTCAATTACCTTAAACAAATCATCTGCTGTCATTTTAACAAGTGCATCGTATTTTTCTTGGGCTTCTACAATTGATTGATATATAGGTACAGTCCCTACAGGTACTGGTGAGTTTGCTAGTACTTTTCGTCTACATTCGTTTATATTTCCACCTGTACTCAAATCCATAATTGCATCAACTTTAGCTTCTAACGCTATTTTAGTTTTTTCTAGTACTTCATCTATCAAAGTATAAGTCGTTGATGTACCCACATTAGCATTGGTTTTTGTTCTTAACCCTTTACCAATGCCACATGGTTTAAGGATTTTATGATTTATATTAGCCGGTATAACGACTCTTCCAACAGCTATTTCAGCCAAAAGATCTTCTTCTCTTAAACCTTCTTCTTTGGCAACTATTTTCATTTCTTCAGTGACTATCCCTTTTCGGGCTGCTTCAATTTGCGTCATTTTGCTCTTCCTCCTTGGCTAATTATAAAAAAACACCTGCAGAAAGCAGGGGTAACCATATCTTTTACATATCATTTGCATCCCACTTCCCTACGCTGGTATTACCCAGGTCAGGTTCTAAGGGTTAGCGCTTTAAAGCACTTCTCAGCCTATTCAGGCACCCCCAGGGTATAAAATAGTAATTTTATTTTGTTTTGTTATATTTTTTTGTATTTACTATATCATTTATATAGTTTCAATTTTTATTTTTAAGTATTTTATTCTTGCTTCTGTTGTTTGGAGAAATCCTCAATTAATTGATCAGTAACCATACCCATAACACACACCATCATAAACCATAAATCTTCTATAGTAGTTTCTTTAGTTACTTTGATTTGTAATTTTTCTACAGCATCCCTAACCATTTTTAATCCCTTGCCGTTAAGGTTAATACTACTAGTGTTTATTTCCATTAAAATATAGACTCCTTATCTTACTAATTTAATTTCGTTAACTTACATTATTATTTTGAACTATTTCATCTTCATAACCAACAAATTTCCACCCGCCTGCTAGATATTTTCTTTCTTGATCTCTATAAGCCCTTGTAGCTGCGTACCCCCACACAAGCATTGATCCAACAAGACCTGCATAATTTCCAATTATACAAGAAAAAAACACCCAACCCAGTCCCCAGAGATACATACCATTAAAAAAATACCACAAAGGACCAAAAATTACTACCCACCAGTTGAAACCTTCACCTACTTTTTTTTGATATTTGTTTGTAGGATCTTGATAGATTTTTACTTTAGCCAAAAAAAAGGCCTCCTTTGACTTAATAATCAGTTAATAGCTGCTTATTAATTCTTATTTTTTCTAGCTTACTTATATTAATTGAAAATATAAGAGCGTTTTTTCCTTTTAGTTCTATCTTTTCCATTATTGAAAAGGATTTAACATAAAAATTTAATTTTAAGAAGGGGAAAACAGATTAATAGTAGAAATTTAAATTTAATGACCTTAATAAAGGGAAAAAGTCTAAATTTCATATATTTTATAATTTTTATAAGAAAAGGGAGGTTATTTGTTTTGTTTAAAAGTAGCAATAAACAGGTATCTCTGCTGTTTTTATTTATTACGTGCTTTTTTGTAACTTGTTTATTAATATCCAATATTATTGCTGGAAAGCTTATTGAGGTGTTCGGTATAACGCTACCTGCCGCTGTAATCATATTTCCAATCACATATTTATTTGGGGATATTATTACTGAGGTTTATGGTTTTAAGCGTGCTCGGTTAGTAATTTGGATTGGATTTTTGGCAAACTTTTTTATGATAACCATCTTTTTTTTGACAATTTCTTTGCCTTATCCTGACTTTTGGGAGAGCCAACAAGCATTTGTTAGCGTTTTGGGATTTACACCAAGGGTAGTTATTGCTTCTTTAATTGCTTATTTTGTAGGCGAATTTTCAAACTCTATAGTTCTATCAAAGATGAAGATTTTGACAAAAGGACGTTGGCTGTGGACTAGAACAATTGGATCGACATTGGTTGGTGAAGGCATAGATACAGTTTTATTTATAGCTATTGCTTTTGGAGACATGTTACCTTTTTCCGTTGTTAGTTCAATGATTCTTGCTCAATACATATGGAAGGTCGGATATGAGATTCTAGCAACACCTTTTACATATATGATGGTTAATTGGGTTAAATGTAAAGAAGGTATTGATAGGTATGATATTGGAGTAAGTTATAATCCTTTTGGTTTGGAGGTCAAAGATGAAACAGTATGATTTTTCAGCTCTAGGAAAGGATGTTCGGGAGCCTTCTCGAAAACTAGAAGTTTTTGAGAAACCTTCAGGAGTAGAAAAAGTAGTTATGGAAAGTGATGAGTTTACTAGTTTATGTCCAGTTACTGGACAACCTGACTTTCAAACAGTTTTAATTGAATACACTCCGGATAAATACTGTATCGAAAGCAAAAGTCTTAAACTTTACTTATGGAGTTTTCGAGAAGAAGGAATATTTTGTGAAGCATTGGCTAGTCAAATATCAAAAGACATATATAACGCATGTCGACCACATTGGTGTACTGTTACAGTTATACAAAAACCTCGAGGAGGCATAAAGATAACAGCTAAGGCTTCAGCTGGAGAAATAAAATAAATTAGTTTTTTAATATAGGGGAACCTCTTTTTTTAAGAAGTACTAAAAACCTATAAAATTCCAAAAATATATAAACACCTATCATATCTATAACATATTATTATGTAGAAATTAAATTAAAAAATGGGGTATGATGTATGGTGTTTGATAAAATAAGGGAAATTGTTTGTGAACAAACCGGTTTAGATTTAGATGAAATAACCTTAGAATCCTCTTTTGCAGATGATTTAGGGTATGATATTTTAGCTATAGTTGATTTGATTAGTGCAATTGAAGATGAATTTAAGATTAAGATACCTGATTCAGAAGCTGAAAGATTAATAACAGTTGGAGACGTTGTTGATTATATCAACAGTTGCAATTAGACACTCGACCATAGGCGATATGTCCATTAAAATTCTAATTTCTAGATATAGGATTAAGTGTTCCATTTTAAAAGGTCTGTAGCATTATTTAGCTACAGACCAGTTTTTAGGTTAAATATTTAGTTTATTTTACTGTTCTTCAGGTTTACGATAATATATTCCTCGACCCCCATGATTAGGTGAAGAGATTGTACGCGTATCACTTGTTAATCTTGTCGGTAAAGGAAAATAATATTTTAAACCACTGCCCGTTAACTTGGGCCTTTTTAATGTCATTTTATTAAAGATTACCATAAAAACCCCCTCCTTTTTTAGGTTAATATTATCATGTTGCATAGGTAAATTTTTATACTTTATAAGGTATTTTAAAAAGAGGAGAACAATAACAATAACTAGGAAATTTTTTGGTAATAGGCAGGGGTATGTTATCTTAGGGAGAAGAATTTAATAAGGTTAAATTATTATAAATTATGTTTAGTTCAGGAACAGAGCCAATGAAAGGAATCTAAAGTATATTAATGAAAGCAATAGATTTTCATGCTCATGCCTTTCCTGACAATATTGAACAGAAAGCTATTAAAAACCTTGAGTCTCATTATACAATTAATGTACCTAATAAAGCTAGTTTAGATGAATTATTAGCTAGTACCAAAAGTGCACGAGTTGATAAGTTAGTATTGTTGGTTGCAGCTACAAAACCAGCACTAGTCAAAATGACTAATGATTGGGTTGCTAATATTTCCTCTAAAATCCCAGATAAAATCATAGGCTTTGGTAGTATTCATCCTAATTTTAAAAAATATGAAAAAGAATTAGATAGGATGGAGCAACTCTGTTTAAAAGGTATTAAAATACATCCTAAGTTTCAGGGGTTTGATCTGGATGATCCTCGTATGTGGCTAATTTATGAAGCTATAGGGGATCGTTTTTTAGTTCTTTTTCATGTGGGAAACAAACATTCTAAGGCTTCGTCTCCGGCAAAACTAGCAAAAATTCTAGAATTACTCCATACCAACCATGGGCAACTTTAGTGGCAATAGAAACTAAAAAAATAGAAACAATGTCCTGGAAAACCAAATATCGAGGACCTCTGGCAATACATGCCACAAAGAATATGCCGGTATATGCAAAAGATTTATGTCGTACTGAACCTTTTAAAACCATATTGTCTAAAAATAATATTATAATAGAAGAGAGCAATGGTTTTGTGAAGTTTGACAAAGCAAAAATGCCTATTGGTGCCATAGTGGCAACTTGTAAATTGGTAGACTGCTGGTTAATTACTTCTGATAATATTCCCAAAGAACCCGAGCGTTTTGGGTGGATATTAGAAGATATAAAAACATTACCGGAGCCAGTGCCAGCTAAAGGAAGACAGAGGCTGTGGGAGTGGGTAGAAAATGTTCCCAGTCATCAAAAAACAATATGGCTTATTAATAAATAATTTATTAAGTATATGTATAAAGTTATAGTTTAATTTTATTTCGTTTTTTAGTCTAAAGCAGTAGAAACATTCAAAGGGGCTTGTATGTAATCAGACTTAATTTTGTTTATATATGGTCCGTTCTTTAACATTTTCTTTAAATACGTTTCTCCCTTAGTATCACTGCAGGAAAGTAAAAGAAGAGCAGCTTTAGCATCATCAAGAGCTCTATGGGCACGAATAATTTCTATTCCATGATATTTTAATAGATTTTGAAGACCTCTAGAAGTAAACCCCATACCTTTCCAATCAACCCCATTCATAGAACAATACCAAGGCTTCCATGCACTACTTTCCATATATCTGCTTACAAAGCCATAATCAAACCCAGCATTATGTGCTGCCAAAAATTCTGCTTGATTAATCATCTCTTTAATCTTAGAGTCATCTAATGACATCCCACAAACTTTCCTTTTTGTAATCCCATGGATTTTAGCCGCCATCCAATTGATAGGACAGGAAGGTTCCCTCATTCCGCTATATTCGTCTATTATTTCTATAATATGACCTGTATTTAGGTCAAAAGAAAATAAAATAATAGCAAATTCTACTATTTCGTCCTTTTTATAACTTAATCCTGTAGTTTCTACATCAATAAAACCGCCAATTTTCCAAGAATGAACCAATGTTCCTTTCTCCTAGTTTATCTATCCCTAAATTAAGGGATTTTTATTTTATTTTTTATTATATAATATAGTTATTATAGCTGGAGTAATGTTTGGACGGAATTTATATAAAAAAATACTCTACATAGTTAATTTGTAAACACAGGCATTATAAAGAACATTTAAACCTGCCTCTTTTGCAGTTTTTATAGCACTATCACTTTCAGCTCCAGGCTGCATCCATATGTATTTAATGCCTTGCCTGATGCATTGTTCCACAATTTTTTCAGTGGCCTGAGGTGGTGTCACTAAATTTACCACTTCCGGTATCTGGGGCAATGATTCCAAATCTTTATAACAAACTTCCTCATCAACTTTATTAATCCTAGGGTTTATTGGATAAACAGTATATCCCAGCTTTTTTAAATTTTTATAGATTTTATAACCATATTTTTCTTTGGCAAAAGAACCTAATACTGCCCAAACCTTTTTTTTCAACATTTCTTGAATCATATCTTCCATTTTTTCACCCCTACACATTTTAATATCCATAAAGATCATTTATATTCATTCTCCACATTTGAGTTAAGTCCTTTTATGTAAAAGGTTTTTAGTAAATATTAATCGATTAATCCATAAATAAGAGAAATTTTACAGATAATAAACAATAAGGAAGGAGCAAATTGACTGACAAAAATCGCAACAAAATGAATGAACAAATCCGATTAATACGTTCTGAAACTGATAATCCGGCTATTATTAATGACGTTGTTAATACAGAGTTTGGAGTTTGGCCTGAGAATTATAATGATATTACCGAGGGAGAAAAAATGACCAAATTTGAAGAAAACAGTGAGATATACTGTTGATGGCAAGACATGGAATAGTCTCAAATGATAGTCCTTTTTACCGTTTTTTTTAATTACAATAAGGTTTGAATTTTAAAATGAAAAAGCATCTACTTTTTATGTAGGTGTTTTTTGTTTGGATTATTTTGGAATAATATATATAATGTATAAAAGTATTGATATAAGTATTTAAATAGGAAAGGTGTAAAAATAAATGATTTCGTTTGAAGAAAAAGATTTTTTATTATTTGCAAGATATATTTGCGATAAAATATACTTTGCTTTAAAAAATTTTTATAAAGAGAAACTTATTTTAGGCCGTTCTGTTGTTGAGTATGAAAATAAGAATGAAAATGATATTAAAGGTACTCATAAAGTTGATATATTGACCAAAAATATAATTTTAGAAACAGTTAATAATGAGTTCCCATATTTAAAGGAAATCGCTAACATTTATATGGAGGGTTTAGACCATTCATATAATAGAAAGTTAGATTATTGTATTTTTATTGATCCTGTTGATGGTTCTAGAAGTGCTGATCAACATATAGGGTTTTTCAGCTTCACTGGGTACTCCCTTAAGCTCGGGAACTATAGTTGAAAAGATGCTAGCTAGTACCTCTGGTGTTGCCGCATAAATTTGTTTTACTACGGCTGGAAGCAGAATACCTAGTCCTAAACCATGAGATAATTCTGGTTTTACTGCACTTAACGGATGCTCTAGGGCATAGGTAAAATGTAATAGACTATTATCAAAAGCTATACCTCCAATAATTAATGAAGCATAAAGTAGATAATATCTAGCCATTAAATCATTAGGATGTGTTAATGCTTGTGGTAAATATTTTACAACCAAGCGTGCTGTTTCTTGAGCTAAAAGGATTGAAAACGGATTTGCTGCTTTACAGGTTGCTGTTTCTACAACATGATTTAAGGCGTCAACGCTAACATAGCTAGTTTGGTAGGTTGGGAGTTTTACCATTAAGGCCGTATCATCTATTGAATACATCGGGTAAATGCAATCATATGCAATCGCCGGTTTATACTCTTTTTCAGAGATACTAACAACGGCAAAACGGTTAACTTCAGTCCCCAATACTGTGGGTCAAATTAATTGCATAATAGGACCTGAACCATTTGAGTTGTTCATCCACCTGATCTACTGTAGGGTTAGGTATTACACGGTCATAATGTACATAGTTTATATCGGTGTTTTCTAAAGCGTTAATTACATATTCCCAAGCGCCAGTGATTTTATAGGCGCTTCTACCGGTAATTATGGATATTTTTCTGATACCTTTTTCTTTAAGTTCTTGAGTAATGTTATCAATCTTTTTAATTGCACCAACACCTAAGTAGACAGTAGTTTTTACCCTAATTTCTTTTACTTTATTAATAGCTATTTTTGTTTCCCACATTTTATAAACCTCCTAATAGTAGTATTTAACTTTAAATACTATTATCATGCAGATTTACAAGTAAAAAATTAATAGATAGATTATAAAAAAATCCCGGATTAAATCCGGGGAAAAATGTAAGGTGGAATTTGGAGAATAGGGAGTTTGGCACCGACCTCCTTATGTAATTTGTATTAAAGAAACAATAGATAAATGTATGGCCAATTTACGGTTAGCCATAATTAATCAACACCTCCATTTGAAAAAGGAAATTAATTTTTAAGGGCTTTTGATTTTGCAAAATCCTTAAATAAAAACCCCGGATTAATCCGGGGCAAAATGAGGCTCCTATTGCTAGGAGTGAAAAAAATTGGGTATTGGTTTACAAATTATTATTACCAAAATAAAGCGAGGATATTCTTATGTATTAAGATGACAGATTGTAATATTAAGTGCGACACCTAAAAAATAAAAACAGCCCATGATTGTTTCGTGTAAAATGAAGTTACCACGACCACAATTACACAAGGA
>JASKKH010000010.1 GCA_030154265.1 Clostridia bacterium | reverse complement strand
TTTTTATATATAATTAATTTATTATTGTAGGAAGGTTTTTTAATCTATCTGGAGGAATTTTCTTGGATTTATGGAAAAGAAATTTAATTTTTTTATCAACCGGTGTTGTTATTTCTGCAATTGGTTTTTCAATGGTAATACCTTTTTTGCCGATGTATCTCACTGAATTAGGTTTAGAAGAAAAAAGTTTGCCAATATGGACAGGGATAATTGCATCTAGTAGTTTTCTTACGAACGGATTGATGTCTCCCATCTGGGGTTCCTTGGCTGACCGTTATGGAAAACGTATTATGTTGGTCCGTTCGGGGTTAGGCATGATAATTAGTTATAGCCTAATGGGACTAGTACAAAATCATTATCAATTACTTTATTTACGTTTACTTAATGGGTTGTTATCAGGTTATATTCCAGCTTCTATTATGTTGGTTGCTACTAATACTCCAGAACTATATTTGGGTTTTGCCCTCGGGGTTATACAAACTTCAGTAGCAGTTGGAAACATAATGGGTCCTCTTGTAGGTGGTTTCAGTGCTAAAATTCTAGGCATTCGTTATTCCTTTTTCTTTGCAGCTACGTTAATTGCTTTAGCAGTAATACTCGGTTTTTTTGGTACCAGAGAACATATTAAGAAAACTAAATCTAAGCAGAGTATTTTAGCAGATATTAAAGAGGTAATATCTTATCCAGTTTTACGACGAATTTTTTTAATTAAGGTTATAGTCCAGGCAGGGTTATTTACTATTCAGCCGACATTGCCGTTATATATCTCCGAAATAACTACTAAAAATATTGAAGTTATCACAGGTGTAATTTTTTCTGCGTTTGGTATTTCAACTGCTGTAGGTGCCCCATTAATCGGCCGCATGGCTAATATCAATGCTAAAAAGATATATATAAATGGCCTTTGGGTTGCAGCTTTACTTAGTTTTATGCAGGGTACCACTAGTAATGTTTCATGGTTAGGAATTGAACGTTTTGTGATGGGGTTTGCTAATGCAGCAGTAACTGTGGGCAATAATGTTTTATTAGCTCAGAGTGTATCTGAAGAAATCAGAGGTAGGGTTTTCGGAGTTCTGAATACTTTCACGGCTATGGGCTTTATTGGTGGGCCTTTGATAGGTGGATTTTTAGGGAGCCATTTAGGTTTGTCAAGTCCCTTTTATGGCGGTGGGATTTTAATGCTCTTGGCAGCTTTGTTGCTTTGGGCTATTCCTAACATACATAATGAAAAGGCGTATGAATGTGCGAAGTAAAATCAATACATTGAAAAGGTTAGCAGGAATTTTATTTTTTAATAGCGAAAATTTTGTTTAAATATATTTCATTACATAGCCATTATTTATTAACGTGAAAGGGTGGTCAAGCCACAATATGATTAAAACATTAATTGACATTTTTATTGGTTTTGGGCGAGCTACTCTCCTAGGTTTTGGGGGCGGGCCTGCTATTGTACCGCTTTATGAACATGAAGCAGTTGAAGTCTATAAATGGGTAACTCAAGAAGAATTTGGGCAGACCTTAGCATTTGGTAATGCTCTACCAGGCCCTATTGCCACCAAACTTACTATGGCCATCGCCTATAAAGTAGCAGGTTGGCCGGGAGCTTTTGTGGCTTTATTGGCAGTTACTTTGCCAGTCGGTTTAGCAATTATAGGTTTATTTTCATTGATAGCAAAGTTTAAAGATAGTCCAATTTTAAAAGGTATGATTACAGGAATTAGGCCAGTAGTCTTTGTTATGTTAGCCATGTTAGCCAGGGATTTTGCTAAGTATGCTTTCGAGCCTCGAGGTAATGGTCCGCTTAACTGGGTTCCTTTTGGTATTGCTGCTGCTTTCTTTATCTCAGTTGAATATCTTAAATTTAATCCTGTATGGGGAGTAATTTTTTCATTAGTATTAGGCGGAATTTTGCTCCGATAATTATTAATATTTATTATTGTTCTTCTTTATATAATAACTTAATTAGAACAACGTTTTAGAGTTGATTTAAAAGTAACCCCGGTAATTTTTAAGTTACCGGGGTTTGGTTTATATTATTTTCTGTGATTGCTTAGTAATTTGTGATTATAAGATGTTCAGCAGACTTGTCATTTCTATTTTGGAAACTAACAAGGTATTTTTTATTAAATGCACGAATTTTGAAGCCTTTATCTTTGTATAGATTAAAAATGAATTTGGTATTTTTAATTATTAACATAAACTTTGCATGGCATTTATTTATTAAATAATTGGCCAATCTTTTCTGATCTGACTGATCGAAAGAATTTTGGGCATAGGTATTGAAGTTAGTATCATAAGGTGGATCAAGAAAAATAAAGTCCTCATGTCCAGGTGCTGTTGTTTTCAAGAATTCTTCAAAATCCATACAGAAAATTTTAGCTTTACTTAAATGTTTTTGTATTTCTTTTGATTTAAGGTGGGCTATTTTTTTACTAAAGTCTTTATCATTATAAGATATCCCACCATAAGGGACATTGAATTCTCCTTTTTGATTATATCTAAACATTGATGAGTAACAGTATTCACGGATAAAATAAAATAATCCTGTTAGAACAGGGGTGTTTATGTTTAATTTTAATTTATTATTATAAAGATAACGAAGATACATATAAAATGCACTTTTAAAGGCGCATTCAAGGTTATTAATAATATCTTTATCGTTTAATTTCCCTCTTGCTATTTCAAGTTTTTTCATGCGTGCTGTTTTACTATTTAAATTCTTTTTTATCTCATCAATAAATTTATCTGCATCCAAATCGATAGGAGAAGAAATTATACTTTTAAATTGGTTAGTATGATTAAGTACAAATTCATTTATCTTATTGTTCATATTAAAATCTGAATATAAATCATTAGAATACATTTTGTACATATTTTTTAAGGTGTCTGCATTTTTTCTAACAGTCTGAGTTAATGTTAACCAGCTTAGGTTAATTTTACCTAAACATTGGAAAAATTTCTGATTGTTTTCCTGGACCATTTTGTATACATTTATTAATTCTTTTGACTTGTCATTAATATACATAACAGGACTGTCAACTGCTAAAAAAACGGCACCACCGCCGACAAAGGGCTCATAATAATATCGTACAGAATTAGTAAAAAAAGGAAAGATATATGGAAGTTCTCTTTCTTTACCACCAGCCCACTTTAAAAGTGGGCTTATTCTATTTTTTTTAATCATTTATGAAGCACCTTCATTTATCTTAATCTTAATTAGTATATTTTAACATATATATTAAACACTCTGTATTATTTATTGACATATGGTCATAATATTTGTATAATCAATTTTAACACATGACCATAACTGCAAAGGGAGGTATATTATGAAGGTAGCTATAACGTCCCAGGGTAAAGATTTTGAGGCAGCAACTGATCCTCGTTTTGGCCGTTGTCAATACTTTATGATTGTCGATAGTGATTCCGAAGACTTTGAAGTATTATCCAATGACAATATAGGCGTTGGTGGTGGTGCAGGAATCGCAACAGCCCAAATGTTAATAAAACATGGCGTAGAAGCGGTTCTGACTGGAAACGTTGGCCCAAATGCTATTAGGGTTTTACAAGGGGCAGGAATATCAGTCTATACGACTAACGCGCCAACTGTTTGGGAAGCGTTAAAACAGTTCCAGGAGGGGAATTTGGAACCTTTATCTCAAGCAACAGCTAAATCTCATTTTGGCAGGGGAAAAGGAGGTAACAGGTAGTGAAGATTGCTGTAGCCAATGAAGGGAATATGGTTGCTGAACACTTTGGTCATTGTTCCAAATTTAGTTTGTTTGATATTGAAAATGGTAAGGTGATTAGTAGAGAAGATATTGATAATCCCGGCCATAAACCCGGTTTCTTACCAGTATATCTTGGTAACCTTGGTGTTAAATGTGTTATTGTAGGAGGCATTGGATCACGTGCAGTTCAGCTCTTTGCTGAACGGGGGATTGAAGTGATACGAGGTGCTAATGGTTCGATAGATGCAGTTATAGATACTTATTTAGATGGAAAACTTTTTGATAATGATAATATGTGTGATCATTAAAACTTAGTTTTTACAATATAGGGAGAGGGGTTATATCAATGAAAGTTATTAAAGAAAAATGTGTTGGTTGTGGTGCTTGTAGTGAAATTTGTCCCATGGAAGCAATTACAGTTGATGAAGTTGCAACGATTGATAATGAAAAGTGCATGGGTTGTGGCGCATGTGTAAGTGAATGCCCCAATGAAGCTATTATTCGTGATTAAGAGTGGTGATTAAATGATTGTAACGGTAGCCAGTGGCAAAGGTGGAACAGGTAAGACTACCATAACTACCAATTTAGCTCTAGCTTTACAAGATTTTATGTCGGTACAAGTTTTGGACTGTGATGTGGAAGAACCTAATGTTCACCTTTTTTTAAATCCGAAAATAAATAATGAAAAAGAAGTAAGTATTCCGGTTCCTTTGGTTGATGAAACAAAATGCAATAATTGTGGTAAATGTGGGGATTTTTGTGCATTTAATGCTATAGCTGTTGTTGGGGATAAGGTTATAACTTTTCCAGAAATGTGTCACGGTTGTGGCGGTTGCACCATTGTATGCCCCTCTGGGGCAATTACAGAAAAAGAAAACCGTATTGGTGTGGTGTTTAGTGGCAATGCAGGGAAATTAGATGTTTCTTATGGAAAAATTGATGTTGGAGTACCCCTGGCTCCACCATTGATAGAAGCGGTCAAAGAGTTAAATGAAAATGACTGTTTAACTCTTATAGATGCTCCTCCAGGGACTTCCTGCCCGGTTGTTGCAGCTGTAAAAGATAGTGATTTTTGTTTACTGGTTACCGAGCCTACACCTTTTGGTCTTAATGACTTAAAACTCGCGGTAGGAATGGTAAGAGAGTTAGGGATACCATTTGCTGTTGTTATCAATCGCTCTACCTTGGGAGATACAAGAGTAGAAAGGTATTGTCAGGAAGAAGGAATACCTGTCCTCCTAAAAATTCCTTTCGACAAAAAATTTGCTGCTACATATGCTAGCGGCAGGTGTTTAATACAGGATTATCCTGAATGGAATGAGGCTTTTATTAATTTATGGAAGGAAATAGAAAGGAGGGTGCAACAGCATGCAGGAGCTACTAGTAATTAGTGGTAAGGGTGGAACTGGCAAAACTTCATTAGTAGCCAGTTTTGCAGCTTTAGCACAGAACAAAGTCTTGGCTGATTGTGATGTTGATGCTGCTGATTTGCACCTCCTACTAGAACCCCAAAAAGAGAAAATTAACAAATTTTACGGCTCAAAAAAGGCAGTCATTAACTCTGATAAATGTATTAATTGTGGACGTTGTCTACGACTTTGCCGTTTTGATGCTATTAAAAATAATGAAAATAGTTATCGAGTTAACCCTATTTATTGTGAAGGCTGCGGGGTCTGCGAGTTCAGCTGTCCTGTTAATGCTATAAATATGAAACCCAATCTTTCTGGATACTGGTATATTTCTAAAAGTACTTATGGTCCTATGGTTCATGCTCAGTTAGGTATTGCTGAAGATAATTCCGGCAAATTAGTTACTGTGGTTCGCCAAGCGGCTCGTGAATTGGCTGAACAAGAAGGGCTAGAATTAATTATTGCAGATGGGCCTCCTGGTATAGGTTGTCCAGTTATTTCATCAATGACGGCGGTTTCCCTTGCTTTAGTTGTGACGGAGCCAACAGTTGCTGGTTGGCATGATATGGAACGAGTGATCCAACTAGCAAAACACTTTAATGTTCCTGTAACTGTCTGCATCAATAAATATGATCTTGATATGCAAAAGAGTCAACAAATAGAGGAGTATTGTTTAAAACAAGGTATTGAAGTGGTTGGCAAAATACCTTTTGATGAAGGAGTAGCCCAGGCTTTGGCTGGTGCTAAACCTATTACAGTTGCTTCTAATGGAAAAGCAGCTAAGGCAATTAAATCTATTTGGTCCAATTTGTATGCTCGTCTAAAAAACAAAACAAATTAAACTAAAGATATTGCCCTTTCCGATCTTTGGAAAGGGTCTATTAATAATAATTACAAATTAAAATTCAAAAATAAAAAGTAAAAATATATATTTATTATTGACATATGTTCATAATAAACATATAATAAAATTGAAAGGAGGGATAAGGATGCCGCGTGGAGATAGAACAGGTCCTTGGGGATTAGGTCCAAGAACAGGCAGAGGTGCCGGCTTTTGTAACGGGTTTCCAACACCAGGTTATGCGAATCCCGGCTTTGGTCCGGGTTTTGGCCGAGGTAGAGGTATGGGCCGTCGTATGTTTGGGTTTGGCAACATGCTTCCTGCAGGCTGGTGGGGAATACCCTTTCCCGGTGCCGTACCGCCGCAGGGCCAAGGGAAACAGAACGTAGATTTAGAAGTGTTAAAGCAGCAGGCGGATATGTTGGAAAAACAGTTAAATGGCATCAAACAACAACTAAAAGAGATGGAAAATGAAGAAGATCAATAGTAAATGTAGCTTAAAAATAGCTCGGGACGATAGTCCCGACTTTTTTGTGTATATTTTTTATATATATTTCTACCCGATTTCTCATAGTCCGGGCACCCGGTGTTCCTTGAAGGTAAATTAAATTCTTACGACGCAACGGGTGTTTGATATTATTTGGACTTAAACCTTTAGCCTTTCGTTTATTGACACAGGCTATAAGGTGGATATTAGCGGACTCAGCTTTTTCTAATAACTTGTTATTATCATAGGCTCCATCGGCAGGATCATAAAAATATCCAGTTGTCTGAATTCATCAAGCAGGTGGGTCATCTGATTATCATAAACATTTGCTGTGGTCATGTCCCAGGTTATAAAAACTTAATAGCAAGCTGGTATAGAGATTCATAAACAGTTGTTTCTAATTGTTAGGTCCGAAGGAAGAGTGTAGTATGATCAGGCGTTTTATCAAGTTGGATCAAGGCTTTTGCTATCGGGTCGTGATGTAACCTCCACTCGAGTTCTCGAAAGCTGACAATTTGATGAAATGCTTGATATACTGGACATTTCAAAATTTGTACATCACTAAAAAGTTGGGGTTTGCCTCAGCGAGAAGTAGGCTTAGGAAAATTCTCCTCAAATCCTTGCAAAAGAAAATCGATTTTTGAAAATAACTGAAATAGAGGGTTTTCACGAGTAATGTTTAGTGCTAAAATTAAGTTCAAATCTATCCTTTCTGGCTTGGTGTTAGCTGTACTTTCACTATTACCAGAATTACCGGATTGCGATAGATTTTTTCTTTCTTTAATACCTAAAATAATTATTCAACAAGTTATAAATAAATTTAGAAAAATATGATAATTGACATGTATTCATGTATATTCCATAATTATACATATTGGGGATTACTTTTATACTTTTTGTACCTTGAAAGAGGGAAGAATAAAGATGGGGCGAGTAGAGATAATTAACCTGGTTGACAACACTGCTACTAAACATGGTTTGTTGGCCGAACATGGGCTATCCTTTTTAATAAGGGTTAATGGTGAAGTAATTCTTTTTGATACTGGAGCTGGAAATACAGTTGTACATAACGCCCGGGAAATGGGCATTGATTTGAGTCAAATTAAAAAAGTGGTTTTAAGTCACGGACATTATGACCATGCAGGTGGATTGAAAAAGGTATGCGAGGTTGTTAATAAATCATTGCCCATATATTGCCATCCTGAGACATTTTCCCTCAAGTATCGTGTTGATAAAAATAAAAAGCCAATATATATTGGTACACCTTGGACTAAAGAAGAAATAGAAAAAATTGGGGGTATTTTCAATCTGAATTGTGGGCCAGTGGAACTTACAGATGGGGTTAAATTAACAGGTCAAATTCCTCGTGATTGTGATTTTGAGGATTTAAACGAGGTATTATGTGTAAAATCTGGAAGTGGCTATGTTGTTGATCGACTATTAGATGACCAATCATTAATAATTGATACACCTAAAGGTCCCATTGTTGTATTGGGATGTTCCCATTCAGGTTTAATTAATACACTCCAATATGTATTATCATTGGGTAAATATAATCATATTTATGCTGTAATAGGTGGTACACATTTAAAAGATGCTAGTCTTTCGAGATTAGAAAAAACAATGACTTTATTACCAAAATTTGGAATTGAACATATAATAGCCTGTCATTGTACCGGTTTCCTGGCAAGTGCAAAACTTTATCAAACATTGGGAGATAAGTTTTGTTTTAATTATGTCGGCCGTTCTTTTTGTATATAGAAGTGAGAGTTTTGCATAATTCTTTGATTGGTGTTTTCTTAGAAAAGGGCATACTAATCCTGTTAATAGTCAAATTTTTTTTAAACTCTTTGACAACTGAATCAGGCTGCCGATGTTAACTTGTTTTTGTCTTTATTTACAGCTATTACTGCAGCAATCATGGTTATGACACAAAGACAAGCTGGTCTAGTTTTTCTTCGGTTGTCTAATGACGTCTCGGCATGGGGGTTTTCTCCTTTACAAGCTACTCACATTCTACCATGCCGATTGCCTGGTGTTTTTATGGGGTCGGTATACCGGGTGTTTAAAGCTCTAACGGAAAAAGATGTTGCCCCAAAATTATTTACCGACCTGGTTTTGCAGTGCCTTAAAGGTGGTAAAATAATTTTGAATTACCTGAAAGGTGGATTAAAATGGATACATATAAGGAAAGTATAAAAAAAGCCGATATAACTATGCGGTTATCTGAATTTGAAATGCCTCCAATGCAGGATGTGCTAATTGTAGGAAAAAGAGCGCCTATTGGACCGGAAGCAGCAAGAAGAATGGTGGATGTTTTGTCACCAGAACAATATGAAATTATAAAGGTAGAACACCTGGTCATTGAAGCCGTTGTAATAAGAAAAGCGCTGTTGAATATTTTACCGCAACAGAAACTTGTCGAATTAATAATTGAGGAAGGAGGTAAGGTTGCTAACGAATCTATGATTATTAAGGCTCAATTAAATATCACCCTTGAAGTTAGCAAGTCTATAGAACTATGATTAGGAAAGTTTCGAATATAATGGTGAAGGATTTTATAACAGTAAATTCACTTGACGGTGTTAAAACTATAAAGGATATAGCATTAGAAAAAGGAATAAGTTATTTTCCTGTTATGGAAAATGATAGGGTTATAGGCGTAATAACCAATAAAGAATTAATAAAAGCCCATCCGAATAGAATTGCAGCCGATGCCATGACAGACAGTTATGTTAATATAAATATTAATACATCCATATGGGAGGCAAAAGAATTATTTGAGAAGAAAAATGTAGATATTCTTTTGGTAGAGCAGAATAATGAAGTAGTCGGCTTGATTACAGAGTCTGTTTTAGATATCGAGTTGGGAAAACATATAGATTTGCTTACAGGACTTTATAAAAGCGATTATATATTTTACAATGCCGCAAAATTAATTAAAAACGGTAATGAGATATCGATTATATTTATAGATGTTGACAATTTCAGCTGTATTGACAAAGAGTACGGACATATTTGTGGAGATAAGATTTTAAAACAAGTTGCAGTGTTGTTGGATAGGCATAAACCTAAAGATACATACTTATGCCGATTTGGTGGGGACGAATTCATAGTGCTTACGCCTTATTATATGGAGCAAGCCAAAGACGCAGCAAAAAGGCTGTTAGATGCAGTTTCGGAATACCCGTTTTTGAATGAAATTAAAGTTACTATGTCGGCAGGTATTGTTGGAGGCAGAAGATATAACAGAAGAATAACCGAAGTATATAAAACTGTTTCAAATTTAATAAATATAGCAAGTTTAGCTTCTGCTAAAGCTAAAAAGACAAGAAGTGAATTGAGTATCGTATATGAAGCAGATGTTAATGAAATTGCATAAATAATTATTGGGAATTTTGTATAGAAGTTCTTATAATGCGGGACTTTTATTTTTTTATTAGCTTGTTGAATGAATAACCCACAGTAAAGTTGAACTATTCCGACTTAAATTCGGCCCTTACTGGTTATGTAAACCTGATCTTTATCGGCGAGGGCCTAAACCGTATCCGGCTAATGCTATGCTAAACGCCTTGATTGCCATACGTATCGAAAACATAAGTGGTTTTAGCCAGCCTGTAGAACGGCTTAAACGTGACCCTTACTAAGATACATCTGCGGTTTCGAACTATTTGGTAAAGTACCGATGTCCTGCAGCTATAGCTACAGGTAGTATTTTAACAGAAATGGCTAAAGGAAAGACATTAGATGAAGCGTTAAAGATTACTGATGAGGATGTTACTGAAGCTATAGGAGGATTACCTGAGTTTAAAATTCATTGTTCTAACTTGGCAGCTAATGCTTTTCATAAGGCCATCTATGACTATCAAAATAAAGTAAAAAAACAACAAATATCATAAATAATATCCCGTATTACTATAAAAGTGGTACGGGATTAACTATTTATGACGCGATTTCAGTTTAAAAGTGGGGCTAAAAATTTTTGAAAAAGACTTTTGGGACAGCTCACTTTTTGATTTAATTTCAATAAAGTTTTGATAAGTAAAAGGCAGGATTTACTTACTGGATGTCGAAGTTTAATTTTAACTAGGAAAAATTACCAAAAGGAGAAGTGCTTTATAAGATGAGGTTTTTTAAGCAAATAAAATGCTCATATATACTTCTGATTTTATCATTGTTGTGTGTATTTTGTAATCCTGCTTTAGCCGCTACAGGTTTTACTGATGTGCCTGATGGTCACTGGGCAGCAAAGTACATTAGTAAAATGAGTGCAATGGGGGTTATAAAAGGGTACGCCGATGGCTCTTTTCAACCTAATAAACCCGTAAACCATGTAGAGGCTGTTATAATGGCTGTACGGTGTAAGGGTGGAGATAGTTCCAGCGCACGAGAAGTTCCTTTTTATGTGCCTCTTTGGGCTAAAAAAGAAGTAGCTAATGCTTTAGATTTAGGGTTAATTAAGGATAGTGAAGTTTTTATTCCTAAGGAAACTTCTACTCGTGCTTGGGTAACCAGGTTGCTTGTTAGGCTGATTGATAAGGAAAGTGAAGCTATAAGTAATGAAGGATTGCCCACTTTTACTGATAATCATTTAATCCCTGATTGGGCTAAGGGTTATGTTAAGGTTGCTCAAGATAATAATATTATTGGAGGATATGCAGACAACTCATTTCAACCTAATAAACAAGTTACTCGGGCTGAGTTAGCTGTAATGCTTGGTAGAGTACAGGATAACTTTAAAGATGTCTTGAAGGGCAATTTATCAACAATTAACGGTAGAATAGTTAACGTTGGCCTTAAAGAATTGGAAATAAAAGGGGAAGAAGGCGAAAATCTTACTTTTAAAGTAGCTTATAATGTTCCTGCTTATGATGAGGAAGGGCCAATATCTTTACTAGACTTGAAGCCAGATGAAAGGGTATTTTTGGTTACAGATGGAAACGAAGTGAAGTATATAGAAAGGTTGCCTGAAGAACCGATTGCCTCCACAATAATTGGAGAAATAATACAGGTTTATCCCGAACAAAAAGCTTTGGTACTTGAAGACACAATGGGTGAATACCGAACTTATTACCCGACGTCTGATATAATCTTACCTGTTGATTTAGTTGATGAGGGCTTAGAAGCTTTAAGGCCTGGGGATAATGTTGAGGTCTTTCTTAATGAAGCTGGTAATATAGTCAAACTTGTTTTAAACGGTCGTTCCCAGAAAGCTGTTGATGAAGGAGTTGTTTACGATTTAGATGTCTTAGAAGCTTTAATTACGCTGCAAGCTGAAAATGGTAAATTAGCTTCTTATAAATTATCTGATGAAGTAAATGTACTAATTGAAGGACAACGTTTTCCGGCTATTAAGGATATTCACCCCGGGGATAAAGTAAGGGTTTCAGTTGATAATAACTGTGTTACTCAAATAGAAATGATTGAGGCATCTTACCGTCTTAATCTAAATGGATCGGTAGTTGCAATTTCGCCTGAAAAAAGGGTTGTAACTATAGATGCTGAAGGAGAATTAAAGGCTTATCACGTAAATGTTGATGCAGATATAAAAATTTCTGGGTTACAGATCGCCGTACTAGATGATGTGCTTATAGGTGATGAGGTTGAGTGTCAGATAGAAAATGGGGTAGTAGTTTCACTGGAAGTTAAAGGGCGGCAAGTTGCTAATAATTTAACTGGTACGGTAATAGGCGTAGATACAACTAATGATATTTTAACGATTAAGGATGGAGAAGGTAATTTCTATGCTTATAAAGTAAAAGATAATGCTCGTATAATAGTGGACGGAGAAGATTGTTCCTTAAGTAAAGTTAAAAAGGATAGAAAAGTATCTCTCAAATTAGTAGACAATGAGATAATATTTCTAGAGGCTAGTAATAGCATTACCGGAACAGTATTAGATTTAGATGAAGAAGGATTATTACTTGTTCTTCAAGATGATAACGGATACAAAAATACTTATGTAATTGATAGAGATGTTGATGTAGACAGTGAAGATGGGCGTAATGATCTTGATGAGGTTAAAAGAGGCGATTATGTAGAGATAACTACTGATAACGATGTTATTTCTGAAATAAAATTAAAGACCGAACAAATCCTTTGGGTAAAAACCATTAAAGAAGATTGGGATAAAGTTTATGCTGAAGATGAAGATGGTGATGAAAAGAGTTTCTATATTCGTGATAAAGTGGAGCTAATTATCCCTGGTATTGACTATCCATATATTGGAAATTTAGAGGAAGGAGATAAAATTAAAGTTACTTACATGGGTTTTGATCTCTTAAAAGTTGAGGTTTTAGAATAATAATTTTTAGTTGTCTATAAAGTTTTTATTCCATAAGTATATATAAGATTCGTTTTAAAAATTATTTTCTTAAAAAATTGAGGTTGCTAGTAAATATTAGAGCTAGCAGCCTTAATTTTTTATTAAGCAGTTATCATTACGGTTATCTAATATAACTAAATGGAATACAAAATATAAAGGAAAGTTCATAAAAAAGTCAAATTATCATATAAATTTAAAATATAAATTTAAAGTACATAAACAGATTTGGGGGAGGTTTTATGAATAGTATTTTTTCTTCTCGAGTTCGTATGATTATTGCGGGGTTAGTTTTTGGTGCTTTAGCAGCCTTAATGTCAGTTTGGGGGAATCCGGCTAATATGGGTGTTTGTATTGCTTGTTTCTATCGTGATATCACAGGAGCCCTGGGTTTACATCGTGCAGGAGTTGTACAATATTTACGTCCTGAAATAATGGGTATAGTTTTTGGTGGATTTATCTCAGCGTTAATATTTGGGGAGTTTCGTTCACGTGGCGGTTCTTCACCTTTAGTCAGGTTTTTTCTAAGTGCTTTTTTTATGATCGGTGCATTAGTGTTTTTAGGTTGTCCGGTGCGTGCTGTTCTAAGACTTGCTGGTGGTGATTTGAATTCAATAGCAGCTCTATTAGGGATAGTAGTAGGGGCTTTAATAGGGATTTATTTTCTAAAAAGAGGTTTTAACTTGGGTAGGGCTAAAAATATGTACTCTTTTGCAGGATTAGTAGTGCTTCTAATAATGTTGGGCTTGCTTAGCTTAGCTATCTTTAAGCCTCAGGTTATTTTTATTAGCCAGAAAGGACCTGGCGCTACCCATGCTTTGCTTTGGGTTTCATTAATTGTCGGAATAATAATTGGCGTCTTAGCCCAAAGGACCAGGATGTGTTTTGTTGGTGGATGGCGTGACCTTTTCCTTGTAAGAGATACTTATCTTTTTAGCGGAATTATTGCCTTCTTCGTTGGTGCATTAGTTATCAACATCATGAACGGAAATTTTAATCCAGGCTTTGTTAATCAACCTATTGCCCATACAAATCAATTATGGAGTTTCTTGGGTATGGTTTTGGCTGGTCTTACTGCGACTTTATTAGGAGGCTGTCCTTTACGTCAAACTATTTTGGCTGCAGAAGGTGATACAGATGCAGGTGTAACAATTCTTGGGCTCATAGTAGGTGCTGCTTTTGCTCACAATTTTGCACTTGCATCTAGTCCTAAGGGGCCAGGTTTGTATGGCCCTATTGCGGTGATAGTTGGGTTAATTTTTGCTTTAGCAGTAGGTTTCTTTATGAGAGAAAGGATTGAATAATTGAGTTTGGTAGGCAGGGGGAATAGCCAAAGTGGTTTTAAATTGGATAAAAAAGAAAGCTTCTACTATAGTTGGTGATAAGGATAAAAATAAAAGTGCAAAAGGTGCTCATAAAGGGACGGGAATTATAACCTTTAATAATGTTGAAGAAGCCATGAAAGCTGAAAAAATACTTAAAAAAGATGGTTGCTATTGTAAGTTAGTTGCTCCCCCGCCACATTTACGTAAGGGCTGTGACCTGGCATTAGAAATTGAATTAGTTGAACAACCGGTAATCGATAGGTTGTTAACAGATAAGGTTGAGTATAATGGTATCCACCCTCTTACAGGAATGAAAGAGTTGTTAGAGGTTGTTAAAGTGACTTATTATGAAAAGCATACCATGGTAAAATCAGCGAATATGAAACTTGTTTTTGACAATGAGTCAGGTATTATCGTTAATATATCTGGTGGTGGATGCCCCGATATCCCATATCTGTATACCAAATTAGTGGGTTGTAATGTTATGGATGCCCCTGAACCAAGGGATTTAGGTTATACCCTTTGTGCCCTGATGTTAAGTAGAGCTCAAGAAGAATGTTTGTCTCTTTGGAAAGAAGGGCGATTTAAGTGATGCTTATTGCGGGTACTGTTCCCCAAGAAGATTTGCCTTTAATTAAAGGGACAGTCAGACGTGAAGGTGATGTTTTAAAAGTAAATGACTATGCGTTGCCATGCACACAGGGAACTTCAGCAATGGTTAGTGCTGCCCTGACTACTACCTCCTATTTAGGCCTTGAACCGCCTCGAGTTTTACTAGTAGGTGATATCGGTAAAGGAAAAGGTAGTCGAGAACTATATCAATATTTAATAGACCGTATAACTGATTTAAGCCCAAGGGTTTTAGCTCTGCACTATTGCTTACCGATAGTCAGATTAATGCAAAAGTTTTATTCAAGTGTAGAAAAGTGTAAGAAGAAGCCTTTATTAATTGCTGATGCTGGTTCAATGTATGCGGCCAAAGCGGCAGGTGTGGCATCGGGATTTGATATCTTTACACCTGATCTTAGTGAAATTTCTTTTTTGGCAGACCCCGAAGCAGTACATCCGGCGTACATAAGCCACCACTTATTTTCAAATGACAGTAAACGTATTCCCGAATTGATTAAAAAGGCTTATTCCAATAAAGCAGCAGCCAAAGTGCTTTTAGTAAAAGGTGCAGTAGATTATATAGCCAAATCAGGTGAAATTATTGAAACTGTAGAAGAGCCAAATATACCTGAACTAGAGTGTATAGGTGGAACTGGGGATACAATTACAGGAATAGTAACCGCTCTAGCCTATGCTGAACTCGAATTAGAGGATGCAGCAATAATAAGCGCAAAAGCCAATCGGGTAGCTGGACAGATGTCAAAAGCAACACCAGCTACTAAAGTTGGCGAAGTTATAGATTATCTACCTTCGGTGTTTAAGGAAAATATTTGTCAATGGAGTGGGGTATGCATCAGATAACTGTATTATTAAAAGAAGAGGTGAGAACAAATTATGATAGAAGTTGATGTTCGGGGGTTATCTTGTCCCATACCGGTAGTAAGAACGAAAAAAGCCATGGAACAAAATCCTGGTCAACAGATTACTGTTTTAACTGATAGTGAAACTTCAAAAGAAAATGTTTCTCGTTTGGGTGAGAGCCAAGGATACAAGGTACAAATAAATAGAGAAGATGAAACTTACCGTTTGTTATTGGTACCTTAAATAAAAAATAGAAAAATACGTTTAAAGGGTTGTATCCGTTAGGAGGGTACAACCCTTTTCTATGAATAAAGCCTCTAATGTATTATTTTAAAGAGCAGAAATATTTTAGCAATGGATGGAATTTTATTTATATAAGAGCAACTCTAACATTTTTTTATGCAGGAAATTCTACTAAATTTGACGAAAACTGACATATGGAAAACAGGCCATTAGTTGGGGTTACTTTAGCCTATATTTGCGGCTTAATAATTGTTCGTTTTAAGCTGATAGGATGGGGCTGGTACTTAGCGATAGCTGCCTCTTTACTCTTTTTTACCTATCTTTTTTGGCAAGAACCGCGAAAAGATATTTGGCAGGTATTTCTTTTGGCGGGCTTTATTGCTCTTGGCGCAGGAATTGGTACCTGGGACTGTGTTCATTATCAAAGTCAGTTAAATAGTGATCGTAATACATTTTTAAACCTTACTGGCATGGTAGTTGAAGATCCAAAGGTCTACCCAAATCGAGTCGTTTATACCCTTTTAGCCCGGGAAGTTCATCAAAATTCCTATCATAAACAGGTAAAAGAAAAGGTTCAGTTAGTTCTTTACCGGCAAAATGTAGACGTTAAAGAAGCTAAATACGGTTATGGTGATGTACTAAGGGTTCATGGACAGTTAACTACACCACCAAAGGCTCGTAATCCTGGTGAGTTTGATTACAGTGCCTACCTAGCTAGACGTTATATTTATAATTGTATGCTTATTAGTAATCGGGAGGTAGTAACAAAAGTAGGAGAAGAATTAGGTAATCCACTGATACGTTTAGCTTTGGCAGCTAAAGGTAAAGCGATAAAAGTATTTTCATTGGCTTTGACTCAAAGGGAGGCTGGGATTTTACAGGCATTACTCTTTGGTGACAAAGAGCAGCTTGAAGAAAATGATATAGCCGTATTTAAAGATTTAGGAGTTATGCATGTATTTGCCACCAGTGGACTACATGTTAGCTTTGTAATTCTTTTTTTAATGGCGATAGCCGGATTGCTTGGCCTGAGCAAGAAGCAGGCTGTGTACCTGGGGCTGGTGGGTTTATTTTTCTATGCAACTGTAGCTGGTTTTACTCCCTCTATTAATCGGGCTAGCATTATGGGAGGAATAGGGTTAATAACTTATCTACATCAAAAGAATAAGGATTTTTATACTGCCTGGGCCTTGGCGGCCTTGATAATTTTAATTATTCAACCTCGTTATCTATATGAAAGCGGTTTTCAGTTGTCTTTTACAGCGGCTTGGGGTATTGTTTACTTTTATCCTTTGTTGGATGATTTACTTTCTTTTTTACCTTCATGGCGGCAATATTTAATAGTTCCAATAGTAGCTCAGTTGGGTACTTTACCCTTGGTTGCTTATTATTTTAATTATCTTCCTTTTCTAAGTTTACCAGCTAACCTGATTGCAGTTGGTTTAGTAGGGCTTATTGTTATACTAGGTTTGGCTGTTTTCTGTTTAGTTTTTGTCTGGCCATATTTGGCCAGTATTTTAGCAATAGCCATTGGGCCGCTAATTAATTTATTAACGTCTTTTCTTTCACACTTAGCAAGCATACCTGGTATAACCTATTCCCTTGCTAAACCTCAACCTCTAACTATATTAGCTTATTATCTAATTTTGATGTGCTTTCGCGAACTTTGGTTGCGGCGCCATGAACCCCGTTGGTTGGCTTTGTGGTACTGGCATTGCCAAAGGCTCTTGTTAGTTGGATTAATAGTTTTGGCTTCAATTTTGGCTTACATTTTTATTCCTGGTCATCATGGAAAACTAAAAGCTACTTTTCTTGATGTCGGACAGGGGGATGCTATTTACTTAGAGACACCAAGTGGGAAACGTATTTTAGTTGATGGTGGAGGTAGCTTCCGCAGTGATGGTTTTGATATTGGGAAAAAAGTTATACTTCCATTTCTACACCGTCATGGGGTTCGACATTTGGATGTTGTGGTTAGTACTCACCCGGATGTAGATCATCTTGGCGGTTTAATGACTGTTGTTAAGAAGATGAGGGTATCATTAGTAGTTATACCACCACTTTATGATTCAATGGCCAGTGAATACCAACCCTTTTTAAAGGAACTTAAAAACAAAGGTATTCGTTGGCAGGAAGCAAAGCGAGGTTCTTTACTTGCTTTAGACCCGGAGGTTAATATAAAAGTACTACACCCTGGTACGGAAATAGATGGGACAAAATCAGATATTAATAACAATTCATTAGTAATGAAGGTTACTTATGGGGAAACCAGTTTGTTGTTGAGTGGTGATATTGAAGCTGAAGCTATGGAAGATATGATGAACGCAAATGTTAATGTTCATAGCGACGTTTTTAAGATACCTCATCATGGTAGTTGTTATAGTATGGAAAAAGAGTTTTTAGAAAAGGTTTTACCACAAATGGTAGTAATTTCAGTTGGGGAAAAGAATAATTTTGGTCACCCGGCACCAGAAGTTATTAAATATTGGCAAGAACAGGATGTTTTAATTTATCGTACGGATAGACAGGGAGCAATTTCTTTGATGAGTGATGGTGAACATTTAAGAGTAGACACTACTATTAACGATTCAAATTTTCACTTTTAATCTTTGAAGGATGTGATATCTACAAATTTGTTAACCATATCTTACATAAAAAAGGGCTGGCTCAAAAGTCTTTTTCTGAAATTTTTAGCCCTACTTTTGCATTGAAATCGCGTCATAAATTAATCCCGTACCACTTTTATAATGATACGGGATATTTTTGGGATTAAATCATCTATTTATACCTTCCTGGGATAGCTCCTTACTAAAACAGACCTTATAATACTTGTAACATCTGAAATTAATTTAACAATCTAAAAAAGTTAACGATGTTTTAAATTGGTTAAATAGCTATATTTGTAAGACTATAGAAGTCCATGTTATGTACTATATTGCTACAGTTTCTACATATCAAGTTTTTCCTTGACAGAGTTTAATTTTTGTTCCATTGTTCCTTTTTTATCTCTACGGTCATCAATCTTTATCATAGTTGATACCCTCATAGCTCCCTCTTTAAAAGGGATTTCATGCATTTTGCGGATTACTTCAAGGATAGCGTCTAACTCTCCTTCAAAAATGGTTCCCATGGGTGTCAACATATACTTGATGTCTTTTACATCTTGCAAGACTTTATGACAGTCTGCCACATATTTGCTGACACTTGTTGTACTGGTTCCAATCGGAACGATTGTTGCTTCTACTATAGCCATTTCTTAACCTCCGATTCCAAAAATAAATGATCTTCTTATAAAGATAACTATAAGATTTACCTTTGTCAAAATTAATTTCATTCTATCTTCAGGTATTTATAGTGGAGAAGGCAAAAGGCAAGTAATAAAAACCGGGCTCTGGTATTTTTATACTAATTTTTCGCTGCTGTTCTTATAGAGATCGAGGTGCTTAATAAATGCTTCAAATAACGGTGGTTGGTATCTATCCTTATGGGAAATAATATTGAATCGCCTGGTAACATGCATATCATTAATCCGGATATTAACGAGCTTTCCCGATTTAATTTCTTTCTCAACAGCCATCATTGGTAGAAAAGCAATCCCAATATCCATTTCTACTGCTTTTTTATTGTTTCTATGCTGTTTAATACATATGACGGTTGATATGAAATATTGTATTTTGCCATTACTGCTTCAAGCGACGTCCCTGGTACCGCTTCCTTTTTCCCGGAAGATAAGAGTTACTCTTTTTTTTAAATCGCCTACAATTTTCGGCAGCGGGTAAATCCCAATCGTTTTATATTTCATTATAAAGCCAAATTATAAGGTAAGACAAATTCCCCACAAAGGGAAAGAAAATTTACAATATGATATAATCGTTATTAATATAAGAAAGGTAATTGTTTAACACATCATGACCTTGGGGGATTAATTTTGGATTGGAGCGGATTTAAAAAGCAATTAAAGCAGGGTAAGGTTGCTAAGATATATCTTTTTTATGGTAATGAGACCTACCTTATGGAGAAGGCCATAGAGAGTTTAAAAAATAAATTAATCACAGATGGTGCCGAAGCTTTTGATTATCAACAGCTTAATGGCCAAGATTTAACAGCAGAGTCTATAGTCCTTAAGGCTAATGTTTTACCTGCTCTTTCAGAACATCGCTTATTGATTATTGAAAATCCTAGTGAAGAAATATTTAAAAATGATACATTTTTAAATTATTTAGATGATCCGGCACCCGATACTTGTTTAGTACTAGTAATTGATGGAGAAATTGATAAACGTAAAAAGGCTATTAAGAAAATATCCCAGCAGGGTGAAATGGTTTATTTTACTTCTCCTAAAGGGCTTAATTTTGCAAAATCTTTACAACGAATTGCTAAGGAGAAAGGATATAATCTACCTTTAACTGAAGCTCAACTATTGGCCAACGCTAGTAATAACGATTTAAAGTTAGCTAATGAGGAATTAGATAAGATAATAACATATGTCGGTGATGGTCCTATTACCTCCTCTGTTGTTCATAAATTAGTATCAGACACAAGTACAGAAAAAAACATATTTCAACTAGTTGATGCATTGGGGAACCGAAAACCTACTTTAGCTATAACTATTCTGCGTTATTTACTTGCTAAAGGGGAAGCACCTTTAAGGATTGTAGCTATGCTTGCCAGACAGTTACGGTTAATTTATCAGGTATATTTGGTAAAAGATAAAAAAGAATTAGCGTCAAGGCTTGGAGTAAAACCTTTTGTTGCTAAAAAAGTACTTGCTCAGGCCAATAATTTTACCATGGTAACAGTAGAAAGGGCATTAAACGAATTATTAAAAGTCGATCTTAGGCTTAAAACGGGTCAGGGAAGTCCTGAGTCTCTTTTAGAACAAGCACTTTGGACCATTAGCTTAAAAAGGGAGCATTAGATGCTCCCTTTAAATAGCAGTTACGATTTTTATTATTGTTTTTCTTGTTGTTTTTTATTTCGTACTTCATTTGGGTTCCCGACGGCTTCCGGGTCTAATAAGTCGGAAGCAACTTCGAAAAACGTTCCTTTATCTTTAAATTGTAGATTTGCTTTAGCATTTTTACGAGCCAGTTCTACCTGAGCTTCAAATTTCTCTTTTCCTGCCATAAAATAGAAATCCCCCTTTCCTAATGCCTGCTTTTATTATGGCAAAATAAACGGGGGATAATTACAATATAAAAATGGAATATTTTTAAACCGCTTGATTGAATTTACGTTGTAGGATAGATTTTTTTCGAGCAGCTGTATTACGATGCAAGACACCTTTTGTAACGGCTTTATCAATAGTCTTGATGGCATTGCGTAAATTGACGGCAGCTGTTGATGTATCACCTTGCTCCAGGGAAGCTTGGAATTTTTTAATAGCCGTTTTAACGGTTGATTTAATAGCCTTGTTGCGCTTAGTGCGACGTTGAGCTTTTTCAACCCGTTTAATGGCTGATTTAATATTAGGCATCCTTTTTTCACCTCCTGGATTATTTTATCATGGCATTTCGCCAAAAGCAACCAGGGGTTAGTTTTGTTTTGTTGGGTCCTCTTTTATTAAATCTTTAACTACAACAGCTAAAACGTGGGCCATCAGGCGAGCGGAATTTTTAGCTTCTTCAAGGGTATTATTATCGCTGCCAAATTCTAATAATAATGCTTTAGGTAAAAGGTGTTGGTTATAGCGGCCTTTTAAAACTCTTACACCTCTACATAGTCCAGGATATAGTTCTTCCATTTTTTTTGCTAACTTATGAGCAAATTCTTCATTCTGTCGCCAGTTGGGATGTTCCAGTCGGGCATTGCTTCCGACAACAATTAATACTTGAGCCACTTTTTGATTATTTATTTCTACTACTGGCGGCTTTGGTAATCCTGCATCACGGTGGATATCCAAAGCAACTATAACAGAAGGATTTTCGGCCAGTATATGTTTTAAGGTTTCTTTTGAGTTGGTATAAGACTTGGTAAAGTCGGGATAGTCATGGATAGTAGTTGAATGGACAACTGCTATTCCATAATCTTTATACAAAGTGTCAGCAAGTGTTTTAGCTACTTTGCTAACACCACCATTTTTACCTGGTACTTTAGATGAACCTTCACTTGGTTTATAACACTCCGCATTATGAGTATTATATATAGCAATTAAGGGATTTTTATCGGTTACTATTTTATTCTTATTGTTTTTTGGAAGTGTTGGTGGACGACTTTCTACTATAAGTGGTTGTGGTAATTCGTAGTTTTCTTCAGCAGTTATTAATTGGTTAATTCCACTGGCTCCAGGAAAATTCACCAGTGGTGAAGCAAGAACCTGAACGGCATTTGTGAGAGCTTGCTGTGAGTTTTTTTTAGGACTGTTTATTACCTGTAAAGATAGGGTGGGCAGGCCTTCACTTAAAAATCCTTCAAATATTGCTAATGGTAGAAATGAAGAACAATTAGGTATAATTTGGGTAGTGCGAATAAAGCGAAAACCAAAAGCAGTTAAAGAAACAATAACCAATACGGTTAAGATAGTTTTTATTAAATTTATGCCTATATTTCTAAATTGCCAATGACTAATAATATGGATACGCATAAGTATATCCTCCTTGTTTAGCCATTTTATTCCTATTGGAAAAAATTTAGACCACTAAAGAGTAAAATTATCTTTTTTAGGAAGAAATTTAATAAGGGTGATTATTTTATGATTAGCCAACAGTTAGAACAACTGTTAAAAGCATACAAGGAAGGCCGTATGAATTTAGAGATGACTATTACTGGTATCAAAAATAAGTTAAAGGAAGAAGATTTAGGCTTTGCTAAAATAGATCATCAACGAACTTTACGAAACGGTTTTCCTGAAGTTATTTTTGGGCAGGGCAAATCTACAAAACAGGTTGTTTCCATTGTAGCAAGCCTTGTTTCAGTCGGTTCCACAGTCTTAGTTACAAGGACAAGCGAGGATGTCTATAAAGTACTATCTTCAAAGTACCCTAATTGCGAATTTAATGAACTGGCTAAAACTATTGTACTACCAGCTGGTGAAATAAAACCCACTGGTGGCAAGGTGGCAGTGTTAAGTGCTGGAACTGCGGATCTTCCTGTGGCCGAAGAAGCATCAGTTACTGCTGAAGTCATGGGTAACCAGGTAGAAAAGATTTATGATGTAGGTGTAGCTGGTATTCATCGGCTGTTCAATCGGTTAGATCAGATATGTAAAGCTGATGTGGTGATTGCAGTGGCGGGAATGGAAGGAGCTTTGGCCAGTGTCACAGCTGGTTTGATAGATAAACCAGTTATTGCTGTACCGACTAGTATTGGCTATGGGGCTAATTTTGGTGGTTTAGCAGCACTTTTAGCTATGTTAAATAGTTGTGCTACTGGTATTGGTGTAGTAAATATCGATAATGGCTTTGGGGCAGCAGCTTTGGCAACAAAAATTATTAATTTAAAAAAAAACAATAAGAACCAATAACTGTATAATCACCTTCTTTTTTGGGTATTGCTATATCAAAACCTAAAAGGAGGGTGGCAGAATGACTAATTGGGTAGGTACTGTAGTACGTTTTGTGGTTTCTGCCTTGGTACTGATGTTAGTAGGTTTCATCCTTCCTGGTATCAGGGTGGCAGGCTTTACAGGGGCTATTTTGGCTGCGATTGTCATTGCTATATTGGGTTGGGCAGCCGAAGCCATATTAGGTGAGCACATTTCTCCACGCGGGCGAGGTATTGTTGGCTTTATTGTAGCAGCAGCAGTGATATACCTGGCTCAATTTATAATTCCTTCTTATTTAGATGTCAGTATTTTAGGTGCGTTGCTTTCGGCCTTTGTAATTGGCCTAATTGATGCTTTTGTTCCAACGGAATTGAGGTAGTTAGAGAGCCCAACGGGCCGGGCTTTTAGCCAGGTCCGTTTTTTGTTATAATAAAGCCAATTGTGGGGGAGGAAAAAAATTGAGCACAGAACAGAAATATATTCGTAATTTTTGCATCATTGCTCATATTGATCATGGTAAATCGACATTAGCTGATCGTTTATTAGAATATACTGGTGCTTTGAGTAAACGTGAGATGGTAGATCAGGTTCTAGATACTTTAGATTTAGAACGGGAGCGAGGTATTACTATCAAGCTACAAGCGGTACGCTTGAATTATAAGTCTCAGGATGGACATCAATATCTTTTGAATTTGATTGATACACCAGGACATGTTGATTTTACTTATGAAGTATCTCGAAGCCTTGCAGCTTGTGAGGGAGCTTTATTAGTTGTTGATGCTGCTCAAGGGATTGAGGCTCAGACCATTGCTAATGTTTATTTAGCACTAGAACACAACTTGGAAATTATTCCGGTTATTAATAAGATAGATTTACCCAATGCTGAACCCGAACGAGTTCAAAGGGAAATTGAAGAAGTAATAGGTATAGATACTGATGACGTTATTTTTGCTTCGGCCAAAACAGGTGTTGGTATTGAAGAAATATTAGAAGCCATTGTAAAGCGTATACCTGCACCTGAAGGTAGCCGTGATAAACCATTAAAGGCATTGATTTTTGATTCTAACTTTGATAGTTATCGGGGAGCCATTCCTTATTTCCGTGTTGTAGAAGGCACGATAAAAAAGGGCGATAATATTCGTTTTATGGCTACCGGGGCCAAATTTGAAGTTAATGAACTTGGTGTTTTTACACCAGCACCTCGGCCAGTTTCGTCCCTTGCTGCTGGTGAAGTAGGTTTCCTTGCAGCAAGTATCAAAGACGTAAAGTATACTCGTGTAGGTGATACAATCACCAATGCTGATAATTCGGCTAAAGAACCTTTACCAGGTTACCGAAAAGTTATGCCCATGGTGTATTGTGGTTTGTTTCCTGTAGAGTCAGATCGGTATGACGATTTAAGAGATGCCTTAGAGAAACTTCAATTAAATGATGCTTCTTTAAATTTTGAAAAAGAAACTTCAGTAGCATTAGGTTTTGGTTTCCGTTGTGGATTTTTAGGCCTCTTACACATGGAGATTATCCAGGAAAGATTAGAAAGGGAATATGGTCTGGAGCTAATAACAACTGCACCGAGCGTTGTATATCGTGTGGTTTGTACTGACGGCCAAGTTGATATGGTTGATAACCCTACTGCATTACCACCTCAAACTGTTATAGATCATATAGAAGAACCTTATGTTGAAGCTACTATAATGACCCCCAAAGATTATGTAGGTCAGGTTATGGAACTTTGTCAAGAAAAACGCGGTAATTTCTTAAATATGGAGTACTTATCGGAAAAAAGGGTTTCTATAAAATATGAATTACCTTTAGCAGAAATAGTTTATGACTTTTTTGATCAATTAAAGAGTCGTACCAGGGGATATGCTTCTTTTGATTATGCTTTGAAGGGGTACAAACCATCCAAACTAGTTAAACTGGATATCTTAATTAATAATGAAGTGGTTGATGCTCTTTCAATAATTACCCATAGAGATCAGGCTTATCATCGTGGGCGTGTTTTAGTTGAACGTTTGAAAAAATTAATTCCTCGTCAACTTTTTGATGTACCAATTCAGGCTGCTATTGGTAGTAAAGTTATTGCTAGAGAAACTATCTCGGCTATTCGTAAAAATGTCTTGGCTAAGTGCTATGGCGGTGACATTACCCGAAAGAGAAAATTACTCGAAAAACAAAAAGAAGGTAAAAAACGCATGAAACAAGTAGGATCGGTAGAAATTCCACAGGAAGCTTTTATGGCAGTATTGAAGGCAGGGAAGTAACATTATTTAAAAAAGTTTGTCGAGGGATAGATTTAATGACAGATTTTGCTTTGTACATGCATATACCTTTTTGTGTACGAAAGTGTAATTATTGTGGTTTTATATCATATTCTTCCCGAGATTTAGAGGTAATGAATTCCTATTGTGAGGCTTTAAAGCGGGAAATGGAATTGGTATCTAAAAGATGGTGGGGTTCGGTTTCTACCATTTTTTTAGGGGGTGGTACTCCAACCGTTCTTCCTACTAATCAATTAGAAGGTTTACTGGAAAGTATTTATGACTTTTTTAATATAAAACCTTTGGTAGAGATTTCAATAGAGGCTAATCCCGGTACGGTAGATTTAGATAAATACAAAATTTTATTGAAAGGTAGAGTAAATCGTCTTTCTTTGGGTATCCAGTCTTTTGATGATAACCTGCTTAAAACAATGGGACGTATTCACTGTAAGCAGGATATCTATGAATCTTACAATTTAGCTAGGAAAGCAGGGTTTGATAACATAAACTTAGATTTAATATTTGGTCTTCCGGGTCAGACTTTAACTAATTGGCAGAATACTCTAAAAGAGGCAATTGCTTTACAGCCTGAACACATTTCTGTCTATAGCTTACAAATAGAAGAAGGAACTTATTGGGGTAATTTAGCTGCTAATGGTAAATTAATATTACCTGGTGAGGACCTTGAGTTAGCTATGTATCAAGAAGCACAGTCTAAACTTTCAGCTGCTGGATTTGAACATTATGAAATATCTAATTTCGCTAAGCCAGGATATAAATGTCGCCATAATCTTACTTATTGGTATAACCAATATTATATAGGTATTGGTGCAGCAGCAGCTTCTTTTTGGCAGGATGAGCGTTGGCGTAATTATACTGACTTGAAACAATACAATCAGGTTCTGACCAAAGGTAGTTTACCCAGAGGTGAAATTGAAATTTTAACTTTAAAGCAACAAATGGCTGAAACCATGTTTATGGGTTTGCGTTTAATCAAAGGTATTTGTTTAGAAAATTTTAGACAGCGCTTTAACTTGGATGTTATTGATGTTTATCATGAGGAAATTGACTACTTACTTAAAACAGGACTTATAGAAATAGTTAATAACCATCTCAGGTTAACTTCCAAGGGATTACCATTAGCCAATGAAGTATTTATCCATTTCGTATAAAGGTACTTATACTTGACAAATTGCAGGGTCAGTGGTATGTTTTAGATAAAAGTTAGCACTCGAATTATAGGAGTGCTAACAAGAAGGTGAAATAATCATGCGGATGGATGAAAGGAAAAAAAGAATCCTTGCAGCTGTTATTCAAGATTATATTCGTACAGGCGAACCGGTAGGGTCACGTACTGTTGCTCGACGTTATAATCTAGGAGTAAGTCCAGCTACCATCCGGAATGAAATGGCCGATCTGGAGGAACTGGGATTATTGGAACAACCTCATACCTCGGCCGGCCGTATTCCATCGGATTATGGCTACCGCTATTTTGTTGATTGTTTAATGGCTCCAGAGGAGTTAACGCCGGAAGAGCAAGAGTATGTCCGGTTACGTTACAACAAGAAGATGATGGAGATAGAGCAAGTATTAGAAGAAACAGCCAAAATAATCTCTCAGATGACCTCATATACAGCTATAGCCTTAGCACCTAACCAAAATCAGGGCTTTTTGGAGCAGGTTGAGATTGTACCAATACCTTTAAAAAGTAAAGCTTTACTTGTTGCTATTACCAGTACTGGTATGGTAGAGCACAAGACTTTTAACGTGCCTCAGGACGTAACATCGGAAGATTTAAAAAGAATATCTAAATTTCTAAATGCTCGTTTGCAAGGTATTGCTATAGAAGAGTTATGTCAAGAAGTTTTAAGTGATATCTATCAAGAGTTAGAAGGGCATAGAGAGTTTTTCAAAGGGATAATTGAGCTTTTAAGACAAACTATTTTAATTGATGGTTACGAAAAAATTTATCTTGATGGTACTTTAAACATTTTAAGTCAACCTGAGTTTAAAGACCATGAAAGTCTCAAAAGGATTTTGACATTTTTAGAACAAGATGCAGCTTTACGCCGTATTTTTGGAACAACATCTTCAAAGGGTCTTACTATAAAAATTGGCCAGGAAAATAAAGAAGAATGTATAGATAAATGTAGCGTATTAACTATCAGCTATTCTGTTGAAGGAAAATTAATGGGTAAAGTAGGTCTTTTAGGACCAACACGTATGCAATACTCTCGGGCTGTATCGGTTCTACAGTGTGTTGCTGATAGCTTATCCCGGGTTTTACAAAAGATTTACTGCTAGTATTAAAAGGTTACCTGATGAGGCCGGTGCCTTTGGTGCTGGCTTTTTTTGCGAAAGGAGTGATCGATATTTAATGGATACCAAGGAAAATAAAACAAATGAAGGGTTAGACGGAGAGGAAATGGAGGCTTTAAAGGAAACAGAGGATTCAATAAAGGACGAAAATGACACCACAGCCGAGTGCAGTGAGAAAATAAATTCTGAGGAAATAAATTCTAACGAAGAAAAAGATGTTGACGAAGAAAAAGATCCTAATAAGGAATTAAACGATATTAAAAATGAGTTAGAAAAGAAAACGTCAGAGTTAGCTGATTTACAACAACGATATATACGCCTACAGGCAGATTTTGATAATTATCGTAAACGTGTTCGGCGTGAGCAACAAGAAATAACTAATAGAGCTACAATTGACTTGGTTAGTAATCTATTAACAGTATTAGATAACCTGGAGAGAGCCTTAGCGGCTGTAAATGGTAACGTAGAAAACGATAATTTGGCAACAGGTGTTGAAATGACCTTGCGTCAATTTAAGGACATACTTGGCAAGGAAGGGTTAACGCCTATTGAAGCATTGGGGCAACCCTTTAACCCGGATTTACATGAAGCAATAGCTCGTGAAGAAACAAACGATGAGGAAAAAGTAAATATGGTGGTAGAAGAATTTCGCCAAGGCTACACTCTAAAAGGTAAATTGTTAAGGCCAGCCATGGTTAAGGTGGCTGTTGCAGAAGGAACTGGAAATTAAGCTTTCAGTAATGTTAGTAGGGGGTAGATAAAGATGGGAAAAGTAATTGGTATTGACTTAGGTACAACTAATTCTTGTGTAGCAGTTATGGAAGGTGGCGAAGCAGTAGTTATTCCCAATAGTGAGGGGGGTAGAACTACTCCTTCAGTAGTTGCTTTTAAAAAGGATGGAGAAAGGATTGTCGGTCAGGCAGCTAAACGCCAGGCAATTACCAATCCAGATCGGACTATTATTTCTATTAAGCGCCATATGGGTACAAAACATACTGTAAAGATTGACGATAAAGAATATACTCCTCAGGAAATTTCAGCAATGATTCTTCAGAAACTAAAAGCTGATGCGGAGTCCTATTTAGGTGAAAAAGTCACACAAGCTGTTATTACGGTTCCTGCATATTTTACAGATAGCCAACGTCAGGCTACCAAAGATGCCGGTCGCATTGCAGGCTTAGAAGTTTTACGTATAATTAACGAACCAACAGCAGCTTCTTTAGCATATGGTTTAGATAAAGGTGATAATCAAACAATTTTGGTTTATGACCTTGGTGGCGGTACTTTTGATGTTTCTATTCTAGAACTCGGTGATGGTGTCTTCGAAGTTAAGGCCACAAGTGGTAATAATCGTTTGGGTGGCGATGACTTTGATGAGAGGATTATTGATTTTCTTATAGATACATGTAAGCGAGAGCATGGTATTGACCTAAGAAACGATAAGATGGCTTTACAGCGTTTAAAGGAGGCTGCAGAAAAGGCCAAAATTGAGCTATCTGGAATGACCAGTACCAATATTAATCTACCATTTATTTCAGCTACACCAAATGGACCTGTTCATTTAGATACCAACCTTTCTCGAGCTAAATTTGAAGAACTTATTTCTGATTTGGTACAAAAAACTGTTGAGCCTACTCAACAGGCTTTATCAGATGCAGGTCTAAAACCTAGTGATATTGACAAAGTAATACTAGTTGGTGGTTCTACTAGAGTACCTTTGGTACAAGAAACAGTACGTAAGATTTTAGGGAAAGAACCACATAAAGGCATTAATCCCGATGAATGTGTTGCTTTAGGAGCAGCTATCCAAGCAGGAGTTCTAGCAGGTGAGGTTAAAGATGTTCTTCTGTTAGATGTTACACCATTATCATTAGGTATTGAGACTTTAGGTGGAGTCTTTACCAAATTAATTGAACGTAATACTACTATACCTACCAGTAAAAGCCAAGTATTTTCTACAGCAGCAGACAATCAAACATCTGTAGATATACATGTTCTTCAAGGTGAACGGGCTATGGCTGCGGACAATAAGACTTTAGGCAGGTTCCAGCTAACAGGTATTCCTCCAGCCCCAAGAGGTGTTCCTCAAATAGAAGTTAAGTTTAATATTGATGCTAATGGTATAGTTAACGTATCGGCTAAAGACTTAGGCACCGGCAAACAACAGGAAATAACAATAACTTCTTCCAGCGGATTGTCTGAAGAGGAAATTGAACGTATGGTCAAAGAGGCTGAAGCTGCTGCAGAGGCTGATAAAAAGCGTAAAGAGCAAATTGAGGCTAAGAATCAGGCTGACTCACTTATTTATCAAACAGATCGTACCCTTAAGGAATTAAAAGATAAAGCTGATAAAGAGGAAGTAGAACGTATTGAAAAGGCCAAAAAAGAGCTACAGGGTGTTTTAGATAGTGAAGATGTTGATAAGATTAAAGAAAAATCAGAAGCGCTTTCACAAGCTCTATATGCCTTGACCACAAAAATGTACCAGCAGCAACAAAATAATCAGGCTGGGCAGACTAATGAAGGTGGAGAAAACGCTAAGGACGAAAATGTTTATGATGCCGATTATAAAGTTGTAGATGATGACGATAAAAAAGAGTAGCTGGTGATTTACAATGGCTAAACGTGATTACTATGAAGTTTTAGGGGTTTCCCGTGAAGCTTCAGAGGATGAAATAAAAAAAGCCTATCGTCGACTGGCACGTAAGTATCATCCGGATATGAACCCTGGCGATAAAAGTGCTGAAGAAAAATTTAAAGAAGTTCAGGAAGCCTATGAGGTTTTAAGTAATAGTGATAAGAGAGCTCGCTATGACCAATTTGGCCATGCAGGGACGGATGCTGGTGGAGCTGGTTTTGGCGGCTTTGGAAATGCTGATTTTGGTGGCTTTGGCGATATTTTCGATATGTTCTTTAGCAGCGGATTTGGTGGTACTGCACACCGTAATGGCCCCCAGCCGGGTGCGGATTTACGGTTGGACCTGGAAATATCCTTTGAGGAAGCTGCTTTTGGTGTAGAAAAAGAAGTAGGGATACCCCGTCAAGAGAAATGTCCGGTATGTGATGGTACCGGTGCGGCAAAAGGTACGAAACCTAAGACATGTCCAACCTGTCACGGTACGGGGCAAGTTCGTATTTCACAGAATACACCTTTAGGACATTTTCAGAGTGTTCGCACCTGTCACCAATGTCATGGCGAAGGAACTATAATCGAAAAGCCTTGTTCAAATTGTCGCGGTCGGGGTACTGTACAGAAAACCCGCAAAATAAAAATTAACATTCCACCAGGAGTCGATACTGGGGCTCGTTTACGGATGACCGGAGAAGGAGAAAGTGGTCTCCGGGGTGGCCCGCCAGGGGACCTATATATTCATATAAATGTACGACCTCATAAATTTTTCAAACGAAAAGGTTATGATGTAATTTGTGAGGTTCCAATAAATATAGTTCAAGCTACTCTTGGTGATAGTATTAAAGTTCCTACACTTGATGGGAAAGTCGAAATAAATATTCCAGAAGGAACTCAAACTGGGACTCAATTTCGCTTAAAAGGCAAAGGTATTCCGAGATTGAATGGTATTGGGCGAGGAGATCAACATGTAAAGGTATATGTTGAAACTCCTACTAATTTAAGTGAGAGACAAAAAGAATTGTTAAGAGAGTTTGCCAAGTTAGATGGTTTAGAAGTTAAGGGCGTAAAGAAAAATAATGAAAAGAATTTTTTTAAGAAGGTAAAAAACGTCTTTATGGGTTAATAAAGCGAAGGAGGGTGAGCCGTTATGGCCCACCATTTTTTTCTTTCTTATAAAGTTGAAGCCAATAAACCCGTTGTCTTAGAAGAGGAAAATGCTCACCATGCCATTAATGTGTTACGGCTAAGGGAAGGCGAGAAGATAACTGTCGCTGATAGTGAAGGTAAAGGCTATGTTGCTGAGATTAAATCAATTACCAAAAAGCAGCTTTTAGCAGAAGTTATATCTACTTTACCCAATCCAGAACCCCCCATTAAGGTGGTTCTTTATCAGGGTTGGCCCAAGGGTGACAAAATGGATTTAATTGTTGAGAAATGTACAGAATTAGGGATAGATAGTGTCGTTGTAGTATCCACTGAACGTTCAATTCCTAGGCCTAACCCGAAAAGTATTAATCGACGTAGAGAACGTTGGCAGCAGAAGGCTTTGGCAGCTGCCCGCCAAAGCCGTCGTCATCATATACCAATAGTAAAAGGACCGATGAATTTGTCAACAGCTTTGGCAGGGATTAATCCTAATTGTTTATTAATAGTACCTTGGGAAAAGGAATCCTCTCAAAGTCTTAAAACGATTCTCCATAATCAGAACAAACCTTTAGAGATAGGCATTTTAGTTGGGCCAGAAGGGGGATTAACCACGGAAGAAGTAGAACTAGCTAGGAGCTATGGCGGTAAAGTAGTTACCCTAGGTCCCAGGATTTTAAGAACGGAAACAGCGGGAATTGCTTGTTTATCGGCAATAATGTATAGCTGGGGTGATTTGGGGTAACTGGTACTTATATTATTGGTTATAAATCATTAAGTTAATAAGAAGGTGCATACAGGTGGCATTACCCCGTGTTGCTATGGTAAGTTTGGGTTGTAAAGTAAATCAAAATGAATTAGAGGCTTTTAAAGAGCTTTTTAGACAAGAAGGTTATGAGGTAGTTCCTTTTACTGAAAAAGCTGATGTTTATGTAATACATACTTGTACAGTAACTCATATAAGTGATCGCAAGTCACGTCAGTTTATTCGGAGAGCTATAAAAACTAATCCTGAGGCAGTTATAGCGGTTACTGGTTGTTATGCTCAGGTGTCCCCGGATGAAGTTTCTAATATTCCTGGAGTAGATGTAGTAATAGGCACACAGGACAGACATAAGTTAGTAGAACTAGTTACCCTTGCACGTGAAAAAGAGACCCCCATTAATGCAGTCCGTTCCCATAATGATTATGAGAGATTTGAAGAGTTACCTTTAGTAGAAGTAACTAGAGCTAGAGCATTTATAAAAATTCAGGAAGGTTGTGAACAATACTGTAGTTATTGCATTATTCCCTATGCTCGAGGTCCTTTGCGCAGTAGAGAACCCGAACAGATACTGACTGAGGTTAAACATCTTGTTGGGAAGGGTTTTTTAGAAGTTGTTCTCACCGGTGTTCATACAGGAGCTTATGGTCGTGACTTAACAACCGATATAAATTTGGCTGGTTTACTTAAAAAACTTGTTAAGGTAGATGGTTTGAAGCGTTTGCGTATTAGTTCTATTGAACCTTTAGATTTTACTTCAGAACTAAAATCAGTTCTAACAAGAGAAGAAGTAATTTGCCCACATTTTCATATTCCACTTCAAAGTGGGGATAATACAATACTTGAGAAGATGGGGCGTCACTATACTGGAGAAGATTATTTAGAACTAGTTAATAGCTTACGCTTTCGTCGACCGCGTGCAGCTATTACCAGTGACGTTATGGTTGGTTTTCCGGGGGAAACCGAAACTCAATTTGAAAATACGATGAATATAGTTAAACAAGCATCGTTGGCTGGAATTCATGTTTTCCCTTATTCTCCCCGTCAAGGGACTAAGGCTGCAGAAATGTCTAATCAAGTACCTCATGAAATAAAAAAGGAGCGCGAACGGAATTTATTAAAACTTGGGAACCGTTTAGCCAGGGAATATGCCCAAGGGTTTTTAAATGAAGTCCTTAAAGTTCTGGTAGAAAAGCCGGTAAATAATAAACCAGGTTTTTATGAAGGTTACACAAGCAATTACCTAAGGGTAATTTTCCCAGCCGAAAAGGATTTAACTGGACAATTAGTTCCAGTTAAGTTAGAAGAATTTAAACAAAGTTTAATATCGGGAAGAATAGAAAAAAATGTTAGTTTAAAGAAGGTAAAACTTTAGAAATAGAGAAATTTATTAAAGAAGATACATATAATAGTTAAAGGAAAGGAGCAAGCTATGGCTAAGGATTGTCTTTTCTGCCAAATAGTTGCTGGAGAAGTTCCATCTGATATTGTTTACCAGGATGATAAAGTGGTAGCTTTTAAAGATATTAACCCAGTGGCACCAGTTCATATTTTAATTATACCAAGAAAACATATCTCAGATTTAACTGAAATTGGCCCAGAAGACACTAATCTTATAGGCCACATTCATTCAGTAGCTATAAAAATAGCTAAAGAGAAGGGCTTAGCTGATAGGGGGTTTCGTTTAGTAAATAACTGCAAAAAAGATGGGGGACAGGTTATTTACCATCTTCATTTCCATCTCTTAGGTGGAAGACAGCTTACCGCTTTAGGTTGACGCAAAAAAATGTATCAAGTATAATTAAGCCATATGCGGATTTTATAGTTAAAGCCACCGGATGGCGGGGGGAGGGAAATAGGTTTGAGCGAGGTTAGAATTGGCAAAAACGAATCACTTGATGCTGCTCTAAGACGCTTTAAGCGGGTTTGCCAAAAGTCTGGTATTCTCTCTGAAGCTAGACGAAGGGAGCATTATGAAAAACCAAGTGTAAAACGCAAGAAGAAGTCAGAAGCAGCACGTAAAAAACGTCGTTTCTATTAGAATAAAAAATACTACCAACCCCTGGTAACTGAAAAATTTTCCGGTGGAACAGTAATATTGGGGAAAAAAGCCCAGTCCTTAGGGACTGGGCTTTTTTGCGGTCTTTTTTACGTTTAAAAAGCATAAATTATTGGCAGGAGGGGGCAGGATGGAAAAATCTCATTTTCTTTTTGGTTGGTCAGACAAAGCAAAACGTATGGAAAAGGTTTTAACAGATTTTTTAGATTTGCCGCAGGATGCTGTGTTAGACTTGCCACGTCTAACTCTTGTCGGTAGAAATCGTTTAGTTTTAGAAAACCACCGAGGTATCAAAGAATACCAATCCAACTTAATACGTCTTAAATTGACTATAGGAGAGCTCAGAATAAAGGGGGCCGGGATGCTTTTGCGGGAAATAAAACCTGATGCAATAGCCCTTGAGGGAGAAATTCAGTCTCTTGAATTCCGTTAGTCCTTGAACTCTAGGAAACAAAATACTAAAAATATTTAACATTTTATTTAGTTTGTTAAATTTTCTAGGGGAGTGGGGAAGGACTGTGTTTATAGAAAATTTACTATCTTATATTGAAGGTTATATTATACTTGATATAAAAGGTGATAATCCTGAGAATTTTTTAAATTTAGCTTTGGAACGTCGAATTAGATTATGGGATATCCTACGTAACCCAGATGGTAACATTCGGTTTAAAATGCCTGTTAAAGATTATCGGTTAATTCGACCTTTGGCACGCGAAAGCAATTGTCGAGTTCATATTATGGACAAGCGAGGGCTACCCTTTTTTATTAATCGTTTACGTGGAAGAAAGTTTATGGTTGTAGGATTCGCCACCTTTTTTATAACGATTTATTTTTTATCAACCTTTATATGGGTAGTAGACGTTAAACCTGAAAATGGGCCTTTAAGACAAGTTACAGTGGACAAGGTTATTTCCGTGGCTAGGCAAGAAGGTTTAAAACCAGGTGTTAGAAAGAATTCTCTGGATATACGGGCTTTAGAACACCAGCTAGAACAGCGTTTGCCTCAAGTCGCCTGGGTAGGTATTAGTTTTTCTGGAACCAAAGCCAACATTAATTTGGTCGAAAAGGCAATACCACCGAAAGAGGATACTTTCGATCGTCCAGCAAGTATTATCGCAGTTAAAGACGGAGTTATTAAGCAATTATTAGTAATTAACGGTGAAGGACGTGTAGCTGTAGGAGATACTGTTCGCCGGGGGGAAGTTTTAATTTCAGGGTTAATTTTACCTTCTGAGCCTAAAGATAAAGAAGAGGAAAAGGATAAGCCAAAAAAGGTATTAAAACCTCGACTTGTTAGAGCTAAGGGTATAGTTCGGGCTAGGGTCTGGTATGGAAAGAAGTGTGAAATTAATCGTCAACAGGTTCAAGAAATACCTACAGGTAGACAGCAAACGGCAATAAAGGTTATAACTTCTAAAGGGCAGTTTTTTATAAAGGGGTCGGCCCGTCATCTCTATAAAAATTATCAGCAGGACAATAAAGTTATAAAATTACCTTCCTGGGGAAAATTTTCAATACCTGTTGAACTAGTCGTTACTACATATTCTGAAGTGAAAATTAAACGGAATGATTTAAAATATGAACAAGCAGTAAGTATAGGTACTAAAAAGGCTCTTGACTTAATTAAAAAAGATTTACCCAAAGGTGCAAAAGTTATAGCTAGAAAAATAATCCCTCTAAGTAAGCCAGAAGATAAACTGGTTAGAATACGGGTTTTACTTGAAACTGAAGAAGAAATAGGAAAATCCGTTCCCCTTAAGGGAAAAATCGATCAGGGAGAGAAAGATAATAAAAATAAATAGACTATAAAAAGCTATTATAGTCTTTACGTAAGGAATTCAAAGGATTATAATATAGTGATAATATGTTAGGAGGTAATCGAAAAAGACTTGCCAGATATTTGCGAAGTTAAAATAACTGTAAATAACAACGGTGAAGCAGCTAATCTTTTCGGTAAACAAGATGAAAATCTTAAGTTTATTGAAAGTAATAGTTCTGCCCGAATCATTGCTCGGGGTAATGATTTGACTATAACTGGTGATTGTCAGGAAGTTAAGGTTTTATCAGAGCTATTTAATCAATTAATAAAGTTAAGTAAATCAGGAACCAACATTAATATAGCAACAATTAATTATACTTGGAATTTGATTCGACACCAAAAGGATATTCCTGGTAATAAGGATTTGGCCCAGGCTTTAGGAGAGGTAATTTACGTCACCCCTAGGGGTAAGCAAATTCGTCCAAAAACTTTGGGGCAGTTACGTTATATAGAGGCTATGCGTCGCTATGATATTGTCTTTGGCGTTGGGCCAGCTGGTACTGGAAAGACTTATTTAGCAGTAGTTATGGCAGTCAATGCCTTAAGGTCTCGCAGCGTGGAAAGGATTATTTTGGCTCGGCCAGCTGTAGAGGCTGGTGAAAAGTTAGGATTTCTACCTGGTGATTTACAAGAAAAGGTCAATCCTTATTTAAGGCCCCTTTATGACGGTCTATATGATGTTTTAGGATTAGAAACTGCACAAAAATATATGTCTAAAAATATTATAGAAGTAGCTCCTTTGGCTTATATGCGTGGACGAACTTTAGATAATGCCTTTATAATTCTGGATGAGGCTCAAAATACTACTTCCGAGCAGATGAAGATGTTTTTAACTCGTATGGGTTTTGGATCCAAAGCAGTAATAACTGGTGATATAACTCAGGTCGATTTACCTCGTAACACAGCTTCTGGTTTGGTAGAGGTACAACGTGTCCTAAGCGGAATTAAGGGTATTGCTATTGAATATCTAACGGAAAACGATGTTGTAAGACATCCTTTGGTTCAGGAGATTATCAAGGCCTACGAGAGGAGTGACCAGATGTGCCATGGCAGCGGCTAGGAGGGTTACTTAGCCCATTACTAGCCCGGCTTCGTTCCGATTTCTTAACTCGGCGGGTTATCTGGGGGATGGCCTTGTTTATTATTGCTGTAGCAATTATGTCATTGGATTTTTTACCCCAAAGAATAACCCTAAGTGTTAATCAACCTAGCCCTCGTGATTTTAAAGCTCGCCAAGGTATTGTTTATGAAAGTGAGGTTTTGACTCAAAAGGCAAGGGAAGAGGCAGCACAACAGGTAGAGCCTGTTTACAGAATAGATAGTAAAGTTTCAATAGATTTAATAAATCATATAGAGGATATATTTAAATCAATAGAAGAAGCTAATCGTTATGGAGGCGATGAACGCCTTAAGCGTTTAAATGATCAATTAAAAGATTTAAAGTTAGATACAGCTACTATTAAAGCTATAGCTAATGCTGATTCAAGTACTCTTAGGAACTTAGCTGATGTAACAAAAGATATTGTCAATCAAGTTATGGGTGAGGCAGTATCTCAAGATGCCTTAACAAGTGCTCGTGAAAGAATGCTGTCTTTAGTCCAAACGGAAGACGTTAAAGAGGAATATAAACCTTTTGTTTCAGCTGTAATAAAAAATTTAAATCTAAAGTCTAACTTAGTCTATGATGTTAAGGCTACCATGCAGAAGCGGAATGAGGCCATGGCCCAGGTAGTTCCAGTACAGGTTACTATTCGCCAAGGGGAGAAAATTATTAGTGATGGTGAAATAGTTACAGCAGAAGATATTGAGGCTTTACAAAAATTAGGCCTTTTACGTACTGAAGCTTCTTGGGGAAAGTTTATAGGTTTTGTTTTTCTACAGGTAATTTTAGTGGTTCTTATAGTTTTATATATACGTTTTTATAAACGCGATATTTATTCTAGTAATCATTTATTGTTATTACTTGGACTTCTGTGGCTAATCTTTCTGATTTTTTTACGTGGTGTAGAAGCTATTAGCATAGGAGGAAGGGCAGAGTTTGCCCGTTTGGTAGGTTATCTAATGCCGGTGGCAGCTGGGTCCATGCTTGTTGCCATTTTATTAGATATCCAACTTGCCATAGTATTTACAGTTTTTCTTGGCTTAGAAGCAGGCATTATTGGTGGAGCTTTTTACGAATTTACAGCTGCAGGAATAATCAGTGGTTTAGTAGGTATCTATTGTGTTACAAATCTACGACATCGTTCTGATTTAGTGCGTTCGAGTTTATATTTAATTCTAGCCAATTTATTGACTGTTATAGCTTTGGGCTTAATACTAAATTATTCTCTTTTTCAACTTAGTATAGCAATGGGATTGGCTATAGCAAATGGATTACTTTCGGCTGTATTAACCATTGGTTCTTTACCTTTCTTAGAAAATAGCTTTGGAATTACGACAGCAGTTAAACTTTTAGAGTTGTCTGATCCAAACCATCCGCTGTTAAAACGGTTGCTTTTGGAGGCACCGGGAACTTATCACCACAGTATTTTAGTAGGCAATTTGGCTGAAGCTGCAGCTGATGCTGTTGGTGCTGATTCCCTATTAGCTAGAGTGGGCGCATATTATCATGATATCGGTAAGCTAAATAGACCTTACTTTTTTATCGAGAACCAAGTTGGAGCAGAAAATCCTCATGATAAGTTGGCACCGACTTTAAGTACACTTATTATTTCGTCTCATGTCAGGGATGGTTTGGAGATGGCTAAGGATTTCCATTTGCCAGAGGTAATACAAGATATAATTGTTCAGCACCATGGAACAACACTAATATCATTTTTTTATCATAAGGCACTTGAAAATGAACAAGGCGAAAATGTTAATGAAAATGTCTTTAGATATGAGGGTCCTAAGCCCCAGACTAAAGAAGCAGCTATTGTCATGATTGCAGATAGTGTTGAAGCCGGAATTCGGTCACTTTCAGATCCGAGCCGGGGGCGAATGGAAGGTTTTGTAAGGAAGATTATAAAAGAAAAACTAGAAGATAATCAACTTGAGGATAGTGATCTTACTTTCCGCGAACTGGGCATAATAGCGGAAGCTTTTATGCACGTTTTAAATGGGATTTTTCATACAAGAGTAGAATACCCAGAAACGATTATCAAGGAAATGGAAGGGAGAAAAAACCGTAATGGAATGCTCCATAAACAATCAGCAGGATGATTTTTCTGTTGGTGATGATTTAATTGCAGTACTGGAAGAAGTTTTACGAATTGCTGGTAATTATGAAAATGTTGAGGAGCGAACTGAAGTAAGCTTAACTTTAGTAGATGATAATTTTATTAGAGAACTTAACCGAGTTTACCGTAATATAGATAAGCCAACAGATGTTCTCTCTTTTGCTCTTGAAGAAACTGGACCTGAAGAAATAATTATTCAAGAAGACATAGGAGAGAGGCTCTTAGGGGATATCTTTATTTCAGTACCTACTGCAATTAATCAGGCTAAAGAATATGGACATTCTCCAAAAAGAGAGTTGGCTTTTTTGGCGGTTCACGGTTTTTTACATCTTCTAGGTTATGACCATGAAACCGAGGCTGAAGCTAGAGAGATGGAAACTATTCAGGAAAAAGTTTTATCTGAGGTAGGATTGAAGCGTTAATGGTAGTAGCTAAATTCCGAGTTGCCATGGAAGGTATTTTTTATACTGTGCGTACTCAGGTTAATATGAAAGTTCATTTGTTGGCTATGATGGTGGTTATAGGGTTAGGATGGTATTTTAAACTTAAAACATGGGAATGGATATCTGTTATTATAGTTATTACTATGGTTTTGGCTGCTGAAACTTTTAATACAGCCCTTGAAGTAACTGTTAACCTTTATACTGATAAATATCATCCCCTGGCGAAAATTGCCAAAGATGTCGCAGCAGGCGCTGTATTAATTACAGCTTTAGGGGCAGTAGCAGTTGGCTGGCTTGTCTTTGGACCACGCTTAGGGTTTTAGGGGGAAGGTCTTTGCGTCGTTTTCGGCGTTTTTTTCTTACGGGTATTCTTGTAATATTACCGGCAGCGGCAACTCTATATTTCCTATGGATGGTTTTTAGTTTTCTTGATGTTTTAGCTGGGCGAGCGGTTAACTTATTAATTGGACGTCATATTCCGGGTTTAGGTCTGGTAATTACAGTGGTTGTGGTTTTAATTGCAGGATTTTTGACTACTAACTATGTTGGGCGGTTTTTCCTGAATTTATGGGATGAGATTATGTATCATATTCCCTTAGTTAATTCTGTTTATCGTACAGTTAAACAAGTTGTAGAAGCTGTATGGAAAAATGATGACAAAAAAGCATTTAAACAATTAGTACTAATAGAATATCCTCGCCGAGGTATTTACTCTTTAGGATATCTTACAGGCCCAGCAGTTGCTGAAGTAAGTATGCGGACAAATACTGATTTGGTTAATGTTTTTGTCCCAACATCACCAAATCCTACTTCAGGTTTTTTACTCCTTGTGCCAAGGGAGGAAGTTATTCCACTTGATATGTCGTTAGAAGAGGGAATTAAACTTATCATTTCCGCTGGAGTTGTAAACCCGGGAATAAACCAAACGGTTCGCACAGGTTATAGTTGGAATGAATTAATGAAAGGATTTTCCAGAGAGAATAAAAAGAGGAAAGAAATGGATACAAACTAGTTAAGCTTATATTTATGCATAATTTTCATAATTATGAAAATATAATATGAGTGCCAATAAAAATAATAAATTAGATTTTACCGGGTTATATTTAAAATGCTAAAATGTTATTGAAGGGCGGTTCGGTCTTCTAATGAGTGATAATAATCCTCAAATATTAATTGAAATAGCAGCTAAAGCTAAAGAAAAAGCCTATGCACCGTATTCTGAGTTTAAGGTTGGTGCATCTCTTCTTACTACTGGGGGTAATATTTACTCAGGTTGTAATATTGAAAATGCCTCTTATGGCTTATCTGTTTGTGCCGAGAGGGTGGCTTTATTTAAGGCACTTTCTGAGGGTGAAAGGGAATTCTTAGCTATAGCTATAGTGGGAGATAACAAAGAATTTTGTTATCCTTGTGGTGCTTGTCGCCAAGTTTTAGCTGAGTTTTCACCTGAGTTAGAAATCATTACAGGGCAACCTGAAGGAAAGATTAAAAAACATAAATTGAGTGAACTTTTACCTGAAAACTTCAGGCTGAAATGAGGTGTGTAAATTTTTGGTAGAAGAGAAGTATCGTTCAGGTTTTGTCGGTTTGATAGGGCGACCTAATGCTGGCAAATCTACTTTGCTTAATAGACTGGTAGGGCAAAAAGTTGCTATTATGTCTGATAAACCTCAGACAACTCGAAATAAAATTTTAGGAGTGCTAACTAACCCAAAATTTCAGATTGTTTTTCTAGATACTCCAGGTATTCATAAGCCTAAACACAACTTAGGTAAATACATGGTTAACTTGGCACATGGTATTTTACATGAAGTTGATGTAATTATGTATGTAGTTGATTCCTCTGTTGAACCTGGTGCTGGTGAGGAATACATTATTAAACAATTAAAGCAGTTATCAACTCCAATAGTTTTAATTCTTAATAAAATGGATTTAGTAAAACCAGAAGAACTTATTAAGCGAGAAGAATTCTTTCGTGAACGTTTAGAGCTTGAGGCCGTTCGCGCAGTATCAGCATTAGAGGGAACAAATTTAGATGTTTTACCAGAACTGATTAGTACATATCTGCCTTTCGGACCTCAATATTATCCACCGGATACTGTTACTGATCAACCGGAAAAATTTATTATGGCTGAATTAATTAGAGAACAAGTACTAAAGTTTACTAGAGATGAAGTTCCTCACTCAGTTGCTGTTGTGGTGGAAACAATAAGCAAACGTTTCGATGACCTTCTTTACGTAGAAGCGATTATTTATGTTGAAAGAAATTCCCAAAAAGGGATTATTATTGGCCAAGGGGGACAACGGTTAAAAAGTATTGGTACTCAAGCGCGTCAGGAGATTGAGAATTTATTGGGAAGTAAAATCTTTCTAGATTTACGAGTACGAGTTAAAAAAAATTGGCGCCATCAAGAAATTTATCTGCGGCAGATGGGTTATGATAGTCGTTAAAACCAATAAAAACTAGTATAGGGCTTTGCTTTTGGGTCAATCTATTAAATACATAGCAACAGAATATTGGAGGAATGTGGGAAAGGAAAAGGAGGAAATCCATGAACATAGTAGGAAGCGAAGCCTATTGGCAATTATTTAGCCTTACAGGAAATATTGAAGCTTATCTTCTTTATCGTGATGTCCTCCGAGAAGAGAATAATCTTATAGCTTCAGAAGGTCAAAATTAGGAGGGGCAAATGTGTCGGGCCTTTTCCAGACTGAAGGTATTGTTATAAAAAAGAAAGATTACCAAGAAGCAGATCAATTATTAACAATTTTGACTCCTACTCATGGCAAAGTAGATGCCATCGTTAAGGGTGTACGTAAGCCTCGGAGTAAGTTAAGAAGTGGTACTCAACAATTATGCCTTTCTCGTTTTTTAATGTATGCCGGTAAAAGTTTAATGACTATTACTCAGTGTGAAGTAAAGTCAATTTTTGCCCCTTTACGCCAGGATTTAACGCTTTTAGCCTATGCCTATTATTTTTTAGAAATCACTGACAGTATTGTAATGCCTGGGCAAGTTACCCGTTCCATATTTTTTTTACTAAAAAATGGACTGGAAATGCTAACAGAAACAGAACCTGTTATTGTTGCCCGAGCTTTCGAGGCTCGGGCACTAAAGATTTTAGGGTTAGAACCTTGTCTTGAGGTTTGTGTTGTTTGTGGTTCCTCTTTAGAAAATAATAAAAGGATAGCTCTAGCTCCCAATATTGGTGGAGCCTTTTGTTCCAAATGCCAGAATAATCATGGTAAATATTATTTGGTAACACCAGGCAGTATAAAAATATGGCAGCAATTAACTCGTATGAACTGGGTTAATATAAAAAGATTACATATTAGTAATTACTTCCGACAGGAATTAGGGGAAGTTATTCCGGCATTTTTGGAATACTATCTAGAAAAGAGGCTCCAATCTCGCAATTTTATTCATGAAATATCTAAATAAAATAGGGGGCATTAAAATGACGGAGCTAGAAAAAATTGACCAGTTACGTGAGCGTCTTGGGCTTACCTATCGGGAAGCACAAGAGGCTTTAGAAAGAGCTAATGGAGATGTTTTACAAGCATTGGTAGAATTTGAGGAAGGACTAAAAGAAAAAGAAGATGAACTTCAAAATCAATTAGGTTCCTGGAGTAATAAGATAGTAGATCGAATAAGAAATGTTATGCGAAAAGGAAATATAACTCGCATAAAAATTAAAAAGGATGGTAAATCTGTAGCCGAAATACCGGCAACTGTCGGTGCATTAGGTGTTTTAGGAGTACTAGCAAGTAGTGAGTTAGCTATTTTAGCCGGAATAAGTAGTGTGGCTGCTCTTTTTAATAAATACACCTTAGAGCTAGAACATCAAGACGGACAAGTTGAAGAACATTCGTTGGATTTAGTTAACCAAGTTGACAATTAGATACCACTCTGTTAAATTATTGTCGTGGCCAGGGAACGGCCACCATGTATGTAAAAAAAGAGGCTCTAATCCCTGGCAGGGCATGAGCCTCTTTTTTATTTACTTTTATTTTAATACATACGTTACAGAGGAGGAGAACAATTAGTTGAATTTTCAAGAACTTATAATAACATTACAGCGTTTTTGGGCGAGCCAGAATTGCATTATATTACAGCCTTATGATGTTGAAAAAGGAGCTGGCACTATGAATCCGGCTACTTTTTTACGTGTTTTGGGGCCAGAGCCCTGGCGAGTGGCATATGTCGAACCCTCTCGTCGTCCAACAGACGGCCGTTATGGGGAAAATCCTAATCGTTTGCAGCATTATTTTCAGTATCAGGTAATATTGAAACCCTCACCAGAGGATGTTCAGGACTTATATTTAAAAAGTTTAGAAGCTATTGGAATTAATCCCCGGGAACATGATATTCGTTTTGTTGAAGATAATTGGGAGTCACCTACCTTAGGTGCTTGGGGTCTAGGATGGGAAGTATGGTTGGATGGGATGGAAATTACTCAATTCACTTATTTTCAACAATGTGGTGGCTTTGATTGTCATCCTGTCAGCGTTGAAATAACTTATGGACTTGAGCGTCTTGCGATGTATATTCAGCAGGTAAATAGTGTTTATGATATTGAATGGGTAAATGGAATTACCTATGGTGATGTTTATCACCAGAACGAAGTAGATTATTCTCACTATAATTTTACGGTTGCAGATACATCTATGCTTTTATCCCTTTTTAATACTTATGAAGAAGAAGCTAAACGGGTGTTAGAGAAAGGGTTAGTACAACCTGCATATGATTATACCCTCAAATGTTCCCATACCTTTAACCTTCTTGATGCAAGGGGTGCCATAAGTGTAACTGAAAGGACAGTTTATATAGGGCGTGTACGTAATTTAGCTCGTCTTTGTGCTGCTGCTTACCTTGAACAGAGAGAAAAATTAGATTATCCCTTACTTAAAAATAAAGCTAACTGACATCAAGTTTAATTATTGGCAGGGCCAAGCTTGCTAATAACTTAAAGGAGGAAAGATGACCTTGGCTCATGATTTGGTATTTGAAATTGGAACTGAAGAAATTCCTGCTCGTTTTATGTCCCCGGCCCTAAAGCAAATGGCAAACGTAGCTGACAAGCTTTTAAAAGAATATAGATTACCTTATGAAAAGGTAACTACTTATGGTACTCCTCGACGTCTTACCATATACATTACAGGCTTAGCTGAGGAACAGGAGGAAATTGTTGAAGAAATAAAGGGTCCACCCAAAAAAATAGCGTTTACTCCTGAAGGTGAGCCAACTAAAGCAGCTCTTGGTTTTGCTAAAAACCAAGGAGTGAAAGTAGAGAATTTAGTAATTCGTGAACATGGCGGGGGAGAGTATGTCTTTGCTTTAAAAAGAGAAGCTGGACACCCGGCTACAGAGGTTTTACCAGATTTACTTACCTCTCTTGTTAATAATTTAAATTTCCCCAAACCTATGCGCTGGGGTTCTTATAATATGCGTTTTGCCAGACCAATTCGCTGGATTTTATCTCTGTTTGGAAATGAGGTCATTTCTTTAGAATTGGCTGGTTTAAAGTCAAGTGATAATACCTATGGACATCGTTTTTTGTCTCCAGGTCCCCATAAAGTACCTTCGGCTAGGGAATACTTTCAAGTGCTCGAAGAGAATTATGTAATAGTAGATCAAAATTACCGACGTCGGTTAATTTGGGAGCAAATTACCTCTCTCGCATCTAAAGAAGGAGGTAAGGTAAAAGAAGATCCAGATTTACTTGAAGAGATTACATATCTTTTGGAATATCCTACAGCTCTAACTGGTCGTTTTAATTCTGACTATCTACGATTACCCACAGAAGTTGTAATTACGCCTATGGTAGACCACCAGCGTTATTTTCCTGTTTGGGATGAACAAGATAATTTAATGCCTATTTTTATTACTGTTCATAATGGTACTAAGGATTTTGTGGAGAATATCAGCAGGGGTAATGAAAAGGTCTTAGAAGCAAGGCTTGCAGATGCTGCGTTTTTTTATAGAGAGGATCAAAAAACATCTTTAGCCTCCAAAATTCAAAAACTTGACAAAATAATTTTTCAGGAAAGTTTAGGGACAGTTCTCGATAAAAGTAAGCGTTTACAGCGACTGGGGACTTATTTAGTCCATGCATTAGATTTGCCAGCAAAGTTGGTAAAAAGTGTAGAGCGTACTGCTCAGCTTGCTAAAGCCGATTTAGTCACTCTAATGGTTTATGAGTTTCCTGAGCTCCAGGGGATAATGGGTTCATATTATGCTGCTAACGACGGCGAAGAAGAATTAGTTTGTGAGGGTATTAACCAACATTATTGGCCCCGTTTCGCCGGTGATCGTTTGCCAAATTCTCTTACAGGTATGGTAGTTGGTCTTGCTGATCGGTTTGATACTTTGGTAGGGTGTTTTGGTGCTGGTTTAATACCAACAGGTTCCCAGGATCCCTATGCATTGAGGCGTCAAGCTATAGGTGTTGTAAGTATGGCTGTAGAATTTGACTTAAAATTTTCCCTTTCTCAGGTTATTAGACATGCTTATGAAGGTTATACTTCCAGTGGTATTACATTAAAACAACCATTGGTAGATGTTGAAGAACAATTAATTCGATTTTACCGACAGAGGTTAGAATATATTTTAAATGAAAAAGGAATAAGTTTCGATGTAATTCAGGCTGTGCTAGAAGCCGGTAGTGATGATTTGGCGTCTGCATATCGACGTGCTAAAGATCTAAATTCCTTCAAAAAAGAAGAAGGTTTTGAGGCCCTTCAAACAGCCTTTACTCGAGCTTTTAATTTAGCCCGTCAAGCAGAAGAAAACTATGAGCTTGAACCCAACAATTTAAAAGAAAAAGTGGAAATTGATTTGTTTAAGGCTTTGGAACAAGTTAAAGAAAAGGCAGAGCCTCTTCTTGAAGCAGGTAATTATCTTGGTGCCCTTAAAGAGTTTACTACCCTCCAAAAACCTATAGACTCATTTTTTGATGGTGTTATGGTAATGGTCCCTGACATTAATGTACGAAATAATCGTTTAGCATTATTACAAAAGGTTGTAGAACTTGTTTTTAAAGTAGCTGATTTTTCTCGTTTAGTATCATAAAAAGCCAGTATAGGCGTGGTGTTTAATTTATGAAACTTTCTCCTAGGCAGGAAAAAATTATTTCTATAGTTAAACATTCAGGTCCAATTACTAGCCAAGAGATTGCTGAAAAGTTAAACCTTACTCGGGCTGCTTTACGACCGGATTTGGCTATATTAACTATGTCTGGTATTTTAGAAGCACGTCCACGAGTAGGTTACTTTTTAAGCTCAAAACCATCTCATGCTCTAATAGCAGAGGAAATCAAAAAAATAAAAGTTGATGACGTTAAAGGGTTACCAAAAGTAATTCGTTCTGAAGTATCTGTTTATGATGCTGTTGTTACTATGTTTCTTGAGGATGTGGGTACTCTTATGGTTGTCGATGATGAAGGTGGTTTAGAAGGCATAATTTCTCGTAAAGATTTATTAAAGGTGTCCATTGGCGGTAGTGATTTACATAAGATGCCAGTATCAATTGTTATGACAAGAGTACCTAATGTGATTTATACCGTGCCAGAAGAGAAGTTATTAGCGGCAGCTCGTAAGATTATAGAACATGAGGTTGATGCTTTGCCAGTTGTAAGGGCATCTTCAGGATCGCCCCCAAAATTAGAAGTAATCGGACGATTAACCAAGACAACAGTTACCAGGGTTTTTGTTGAATTAGGTGAGGGTCGCTGTTAGGAAGGAGTGGTTAACATCGGTGTTATATATGTTATTTCAGATTCCCTGGGAGAAACAGCAGAATATGTTGCTAGAGCTGCAGTCAGCCAGTTTGAAGATGTAGAGATGGATATTCGCCGGGTACCATATGTAACCGAGATAGATTATTTAGAGGAGATAGTCGAAGAAGCTGCCCAAGAAAAAGGGCTTATTGCATTTACCTTAGTTATACCTGAATTAAAAAAAAGATTATTAGAATTAGCTTCAGAAAAGGGGTTAGAAGTTGTAGACTTATTGGGGGACTTAGTTGATGCTATTACTAGGAAAACCGGGTTTTCCCCTAGACTAGAACCGGGTTTAATGCGTCGCCTCGATGAAGATTATTTCCGTAAAATTGAGGCTATTGATTTTGCTGTAAAGTATGATAACGGTAAGGATACAAGAGGTTTAATTCATGCTGATATAGTTTTAATTGGTGTTTCCAGGACTTCAAAAACACCGGTGTGTATGTATTTAGCTCATAAACGATTAAGGGCTGCAAATTTTGCCTTGGTTCCAGAAATTCCTTTGCCTCAAGAATTGCTTTCCCTTCCTCCGGAAAAAATAGTAGGGCTAACAGTTGATGCCGGACAGCTTTATCAAATTAGACAGGAACGTTTAAAAACTTTGGGCCTTCCAGGCCAGGCTGGATATGCGACAAAAAGTCGCATTGAAGAAGAACTAGCCTATGCCTCTAAAGTAATGGCCAAACTGGGTTGTCCTGTTATTGATGTTACAAATAAAGCTGTCGAAGATACGGCTAGTAGGATAATTCAGCTCTACTATCGGAGGGAAAGGAATGGCGGCAAATAAGAAATTTGTTTATTTGTTTAAAGAAGGTAACGGAAATATGCGAATGCTCCTTGGTGGTAAAGGAGCTAACCTATCAGAAATGACTAATATCGGTTTACCGGTACCCCAAGGGTTTATTATTACATGTGAGGCTTGTAACGAATTTATTCGTCAAGGAAACAAATTTCCAGAAGGTCTTGAAGCAGAAGTAAGTGAACGACTAAAAGATTTAGAAGCTATTAATGGTAAAAAATTAGGAGATAATGAAAACCCATTACTTCTATCTGTACGTTCTGGTGCTCCAGTTTCGATGCCAGGGATGATGGATACCATTTTAAATCTTGGGTTAAATGATGAAACAGTTAAAGGCTTAGCGACTCAGACTAATGATGAACGGTTTGCCTTTGATTGTTATCGCCGGTTTATTCAAATGTTTGGTAATGTAGTTTTGGGAATTGACCATGATAATTTTGAGGCTGTATTGGAAAAACATAAGCAAAGATTAGGGGTTAAGTTTGATTCAGAGCTAACCCCTCAAGTTTTACAAGAGATTATAGCTGAATATAAGGACGTGGTATCAAGTCAAAGTGGATCCGAATTTCCTCAGGAACCTAAGGAACAACTTTTCATGGCTATTCGGGCCGTTTTTAATTCATGGAATAATCAAAGGGCAATTGTTTATCGTAAGATTAATAAAATACCCGATGAATATGGCACAGCAGTTAATGTTCAGACTATGGCTTTTGGCAATATGGGTTCCGACAGTGGAACAGGTGTAGCATTTACTCGTAATCCCTCTACTGGTGAAAAGGGTGTATATGGGGAATATCTTATTAATGCTCAAGGAGAAGATGTTGTAGCAGGTATACGTACTCCTAAGCCTATGAGTACTTTAAAAGATGAGATGCCGGAAATCTATAGGCAGTTTGAAGATATATGTGAGTTACTGGAAAAGCATTACCGAGATATGCAGGATATAGAGTTTACAATTGAAAAAGGAAAACTCTTTATTCTTCAGACTCGTACTGGTAAGCGCACGGCAGCAGCAGCTATAAAAATTGCTGTTGATATGGTGAATGAAGGTTTAATTAGTAAAGAAGAAGCTGTAATGCGTGTAGAAGCAGACCAACTGGTACAATTAATGCATAGACGTATTGACCCTGAGGCTAAATTAAATGTTATAGGCAAGGGGCTTCCTGCCTCTCCTGGTGCCGCTTCAGGGCAAGTAGTTTTTAATGCCGATCAAGCCGAAAAAATGGGGCTAGATGGACAAAAAGTAATTTTGGTACGTAATGAGACAACCCCTGATGATATTCATGGTATCGTAAAGGCCCAAGGCGTTCTTACAGCTCGGGGTGGTATGACTAGTCATGCTGCGGTAGTGGCTCGTGGTATTGGTAAACCTGCAGTTACTGGTTGTGATGAAATTAAGATTAACTTGGAAAACAAACATTTCTCTATTGGTGATAAGGTTATTAAGGAGGGTGACATTCTTTCTATTGACGGTTCTACCGGTAATGTAATTGAAGGAGAAGTACCTTTAATTGACCCTAAGCTAAGTGGAGAATTTGAAGAAATTTTAAAATGGGCCGATGACATTCGTCATTTGAAAATTCGAGCCAATGCAGATACCCCAGAAGATGCCAGGCGTGCAAGAGAATTTGGTGCAGAAGGAATAGGCCTAACACGTACTGAGCATATGTTTATGGAGGTTGACAGATTACCTATTGTTCAGGACATGATCCTTGCTAAAACAAAAGAAGAACGTGAAGCAGCCTTAGAAAAGCTTTTGCCAATGCAGAGGGAAGATTTTTATGGTATTTTAAAGGTTATGGAAGGTTCTCCCGTAACAATCCGTTTATTAGATCCTCCGCTCCATGAATTTTTGCCCAACATTGAAGAGCTACTAGTTGAGGTTATTCGTCTCCAAGCTACAAAGGATAACTCTCAAGAACTTGAAGAAAAACAGACCCTTTTGCGTGAAGTAAGAGCTAGACATGAATTTAATCCAATGTTAGGGCATAGGGGCTGTCGTTTAGGTATAACTTATCCAGAAATCTATGCCATGCAAGTCAGAGCTATTTTCGAAGCAGTGGCAGAGTTGGTTAATGAAGGTAAGAATGTTTTACCAGAAGTAGAAATTCCACTAGTTATTCATGTGAATGAATTAAAACGTCTGCATCAGATGGTGGATGAAGTTGCTAATGACGTTAAACAGAAAACAGGGGTTGACTTTAATTATAAGGTTGGAACAATGATAGAAATGCCGCGAGCTTGTGCTACAGCGGATGAAATTGCTAAAGAAGCTGAGTTCTTTTCATTTGGTACCAATGATTTAACCCAGACTACTTTTGGTTTTAGCCGGGATGATGCTGAAGGTAAGTTCTTGCACCAATATATAGATGAAAAGATTTTGCAAGAAGATCCATTTGTGGTTCTTGACCAAAATGGTGTAGGTAAATTTATGAAAATGGCAATTGAGCTTGGGCGTAAAACCAATCCTAATCTAGAAATTGGTATTTGTGGGGAACATGGAGGAGAATCTAGTTCAGTTAAATTCTGTCATGAGATTGGATTGAATTTTGTAAGTTGTTCGCCTTTCCGTGTTCCAGTGGCAAGATTAGCTGCTGCCCAGGCTGTATTGAATAAAAATAAAAACTAGTTACAAAAAAGGGGTTACTCAAGTGGGTAACCCCTTTCAAAATCTTTTTCACTAATAACCTTAAACCCATGTTTTCTTAGTAGGGCGGTTGTAACACCCTGGCCAGGTTTTATGGTATTGTTAAATTTACCATTATAAATAAATTTACTACCACATGAAGGACTTTTTTCTTTCAAGATAATTATTTTTGGTTTTATTTTTAGGGCTTTAGACAGGGTAGCTTTGGCTCCTTCGCAAAAAGCATTAGTAACATCTTGTCCTTGGTTATTTATAACCCTTGTTTTACCTTCTAAGACCTCATAACCGTTACCATTCTCAATTTCTGCTGGTGGTCTTGGTATGGGAAGGTTACCCAGGCTTTCAGGACAGACGGGTATTGCTTTACCTTCTTTAACAAGAGATGCTATAGCTGGTATAAAGTTATGTCCACCGTTATATTTACATTTTATTCCAGCCAAACAGGCACTAACCATAATTTTACACATATTTATCACCTTGCTTAATTTTAAACAAAACCTTACCTTCTGGTCAAAACATCTTAAATGTTTTTTTATGGTAAAATAAAGAAAATAGGAAATTGGAGGTTGAAAATAATGGTTATTACAACTACAAATACTATTGAGGGTAAGGAAATACAGAAATACTTGGGCGTGGTAGCAGGTGAAGCCATTATGGGGGCTAATGTTATAAGGGATCTTTTTGCCAGTATAACAGATATTGTTGGTGGTCGGTCAGGTGCTTATGAAGAGAAATTGGCTCAGGCTAGAGAAATAGCCCTTAGAGAGATGGCTGACAAAGCAGTAAGAATGGGCGGAAATGCCGTTATTGGGGTAGATATAGACTATGAAGTTATTAGAGAAGGCATGTTAATGGTTACGGCTGCTGGCACGGCTGTGGTTTTGAAATAAAGATGAAAGAAGTAGTTATTTATACAGATGGAGCCTGCTCGGGTAACCCTGGCCCGGGAGGTTGGGGGGCAGTTTTAATCTATGGAAACAATCGTAAGGAAATATCTGGGGCTGAGGCTTTAACAACAAACCAACGTATGGAGATTACGGCAGCCATTAAGGCCTTAAAGAAATTAAAAGAACCCTGTAGTGTAAAACTGCATAGCGACAGTGCTTATCTTGTCAATGCTTTTCGTCAGGGTTGGTTAGAGCGATGGCAAAGGAACGGATGGCAGACATCAAAAAAGCAACCGGTGGAAAATCAGGACCTTTGGAAAGAACTGCTTAAGCTTACAGCTAAGCACAAGGTTGAATGGATTAAAGTTAAGGGCCATAGTGATAATATTGAAAATAACCGTTGCGATAAATTGGCGAGAATGGCAGTTTCCGACCTATTACAGCAGGAGATTTAATAAAAATAGCGAATATACCCACAAAAAATGATAATAAAAATTACTTTAATAACTATATATAAAGAGTGAGAAAAAGCTATTGCCTAAATTGAATTTATTGCCAATTGTTATGCAGGAAAAAGTATTAGAATGTCGAACGATGAATACTAAGGACTAGAGGGTGACAGTTTAAAAATGTTAGTAGTAGGTCTAAATGGTAGTCCGAAAAAGGATGGTAATACTGCTTTTCTAGTTCAGGAAGGATTAGTCTCAGCAAAAGCTGCTGGCGCAGAAACAGATTTAATAAATGTTTCTGAAGTTCTTTCTGATTGTAAAATTCCGTATTGTAATGTCTGTAGTAATCCTTGTGTAGGAGCATGCTCGCGTAATAATCGGCTAGGTGAGGCTTATGACCTTTTACGGCGGGCAGATGCACTTTTAATAGGCAGCCCGGTTTATTTTGGTACCGTTTCAGCTCAGTTAAAGGCTTTCTGGGATAAAGCACGCTTTTTAAGAAAAGAAAAAGCCCTTTTAAATGTAGTTGGGGCAGGTGTTACCGTAGGTGCTAGTCGTTTTGGAGGTCAAGAAACAGCTCTAAAAGCCATTTTTGATATGATGTTAGTTCAAGGCATGACCATTGTTGGCGATGGATTTATAGATGCCGATTGTGGTCATCAAGGGGTTTGTAGTCAGGCCCCAGCTGCTAATGATGATTTTGCCATTAAACGAGTCCGGATAATTGGCCAACGTTTGGCCGAGGTTGCTGGTGCTACTATGGAATTAAGAAAGCACCGTGGCTAAAAGGGGGTAAGGAAATGCTCCTGCGGTTAGAGGCTGAAAAACTGGAAAAAAAGAATCTAGGTTCATGGGCAAGCTTAAGTAGCGAAACTCGTGGTCGAGTTAGACCGGAGGAGCCCTGCCCCATTCGTACGGAATACCAACGTGATCGAGATCGGATTATACACTGTAAAGCTTTTAGGCGCTTAAAACATAAAACTCAGGTATTTATTGCTCCTGAAGGGGATCATTTTCGTACTCGTTTAACTCATACTTTAGAAGTTGCTCAGATTAGCAGAACCATAGCTCGTGCCTTATGTTTGAATGAAGACCTAACTGAGGCCATTGCTTTAGGTCATGATTTAGGTCATACTCCTTTTGGTCACTCTGGGGAAGAAGCATTAAATGAAGTAGTACGGGGAGGTTTTAAACATAATCTTCAGAGTCTGAGAGTTGTTGAAGTATTAGAAGGCAACGGGGGGTTAAACCTTACTTGGGAAGTTAGAGATGGTATTGTCCATCATACTGGACCTAAAAAGCCAAAAACATTGGAAGGGCAAATTATACGTATTGCTGATCGCATAGCATATATTAACCATGACATCGATGATGCTTTAAGGGCTAATATCATAAACTTAAATCAACTACCTAAAAATTGCTTGGAAGTATTAGGCTATAATCACCGTGAGCGAATTCATACTATGGTAACCGACATGATACGGTTCAGTTGGAAACAGGGTATTATCGGTATGAGTCCTGAAGTTCAGCAAGCTACTGACGATTTAAGAGATTTCTTATTTGAAAATGTTTATATAGGTTCTAAAGCCAAAGTTGAAGAAGATAAAGCCAAAAAGATGTTAAAACAGCTATATTTATATTATTTAAATAAGCCTGAGGCCTTACCTCAGGGTGTTGATACAAATGATGTTTACAGAAGGGCATGTGATTATATAGCTGGTATGACTGACCGCTATGCGATACTCCGATATACAAAGCTTTTTGTGCCGGCGGGTTTTGCAACATAAATAGAAGGTGAGAAGAAATCTCTTCGCTTGTCAGGCTATCCGCTCGCTGACAAAACGAGCGGCAGGATTTCTTTCAACACCTTCCGTTATATAAATATAACCATTTAATGAGTATCTTATACCTGGATAAAAACAAAAAAAGGAGTACCTCAGGTACTCCTTAAAAAATAGTTAAAAAGGGAGGTTTTAAGAAAGATGAAGGTATTGCCCTTCATTGCATAGTATATCATATAAAAAAATTAAAGTCAGCTGGAAAAGGGTACCCTATTGTTTGGTTTTAAAATATGGTTGAAACAGAGGCAATAGGACCCCTATATAAAGAACATAAAGCGTACTACCGCCGATAAGGGCAAGTAAGATAAAAGCTGTTGTTTTAGCCACTTTTTACACCTCCTTAAAGCATTTTACCGCTTTAGAAGATGCTATATACAGGCTAATCAAGGTATAATCTGGTAAAAGGGAACAAATAATAGGAAAAGGCGAAAAAAAAGGCTAGAAAAGAGGAAATTTTGTTCTTATAGCGAATTCTACTTTGAACAATAATTATAAAATTAGGTAAAGAAGTAAGAGGTGGTATATATAGTAACCGCCTTTACACAGGATGTGGTTGATGAAGTTAAGGAAAGAGTAGATATAGTTGGATTTATTAGTAGTTATGTTCAATTAAAAAAACGAGGCCAAAATTATGTAGGTCTTTGTCCTTTTCATAATGAAAAAACACCATCTTTTACTGTAAGCCCAGAAAAGAATATGTTTTACTGTTTTGGGTGTGGAATAGGTGGAGACGTTATAACATTTATTATGAAATTAAGGGGTATAAATTTTCCTGAAGCTCTATCTACTTTAGCTGCTAGTGTAGGTGTGGAATTAGTTGAAAAGAAGGAAACACCCCAATTAAAGAAACAGCGAGAGTTCAGGGAGCGTTTATACCAGTTAGGAGCATTGGCTGCCAACTTCTACTACCGTATCTTAACTAGACATCCTGCAGGAGCTAGGGCAAGAGAATACTTAAAGAAAAGGGGCTTAAAAGGCGAAATAGTCAGGCAATTTCAGTTGGGTTATGCCCCTAATACTGGAACAGCTATAGTTTCGTTTTTACGTCGCCAAGGCTTTACTAATGTAGAAATAGAAAAGTCGGGAATATGTGTATTACGGTCCTCTAGAATGGTTGACCGATTTAGAGATCGTGTTATGTTTCCCATCAAAGATAGTTCAGGCAGAGTAATAGGTTTTGGCGGTCGTATTCTAACACAAGGTCAACCTAAATACTTGAATTCACCAGAAACCACTTTGTTTCATAAAGGTAAACATCTATATGGTTTGCATTTAGCTTTATCTGGTATTAGAAAAAGAAATCAAGCTATAATTGTTGAAGGTTATATGGATATGATTACAACCTGGCAGCATGGTATTGATAATGTAGTAGCTTCTCTTGGTACATCTTTAACAATAGACCAGGCTAGGCAACTACGGAAGCTTACTACTGAAGTAATTATAGCTTATGACGCTGATACTGCTGGAACAACAGCTACATTAAGAGGTATGGAAATTTTAAAGTCGGCTGGGCTTAATGTGAAGGTTATTCAATTTCCAGAAGGCAAAGATCCAGATGAGTATTTAAACCTAAGAGGTACTGAAGCCTTCCAGCAACTTATTGAGAATAGTAAGGGATTAATTGAATTTTGTATTGATAAAGCGGTAAATGAAAATGACATAACGACACCTTCAGGGCAGAAAGCAGTTATAGAATATGTATTACCATACCTCAAAAATGTTAATGATTTAGTAGAGCAGGAAGCCTATGTTAGATATCTTAGTCGTCGTACAGGGATATCGGAAACAGCAATTTTTAATGAAATAAATCGTTTATCTAATAGTGAGGATAAGGAAGATAAAACCAGGTATACTAGAGATAGTAGAATTTTTAATAAGGTTTTCAATAATAAAAGCTCATATAATCAGAGTGAACTGTTTTTACTTCAAGCTTATTTAAATAATCACATTTTAGCTGATAGAATTGATAAAGAGCTAGGGGTGAATTGGGGGCTAAACCCCGCTACTAATAGTTTAATATCAGAAATAAAAGAAAAACGAGAGTCTATTCCTGAATTAGCCGGTAGTTCTTTAATCCGAGAATTATCGAATCAGGCTGAGCCTGAAAGGAAAGCCCTTATTGCTAAACTAAGTTTAACACAAGGTTTAGGTCCAATAGAAGAGAAGGCAGTAAATAAGGCAATTCGTTTTTTAAAACTCTTGCAACTAAACAAAAAAGAGAAGGAACTGCGGTTAAAGTTGTCACAGTTAGAAACAAGTGGAACAATTCAACAGGTTAAAGAAATTCAAAAACAAATTTTTGACCTCCAGCAGAAGATAAATTTGTTGAAACTAGGAAGGGGGGAGTCGCAGTGAAAAAAGATTTAAAACGTAAAGAGGAAATGGTCAAAGCATTAATAGACAAGGGTAAGAACCAGGGTTCTTTAACTTATCGTGAGATTATGGATGCCCTTCAAGGAATAGAACTCTCCCCTGAGCAGATTGATGATATATATGAACAATTGAGTAGTATGGGTATTGAAGTTATACCTGAACAGGCTGATATTGAGGCTTTAGAGAAAGAAAACGAAGAAACCGAAGAAAACGAAATAGATTTATCTGTACCAGAGAATGTAGCTATTGATGACCCGGTTCGTATGTATTTAAAAGAAATCGGGCGAGTTCCTTTACTTACTCCAGAAGAAGAGATTGAACTTGCCAAACGAATGGAAGCCGGGGATGAAGAAGCCAAGCGGCGTTTAGCAGAAGCTAATCTACGGTTAGTGGTTAGTATTGCTAAACGTTACGTTGGTAGAGGTATGTTATTCTTAGATTTAATACAAGAAGGTAATCTAGGTTTAATCAAGGCTGTAGAGAAGTTTGATTACCGAAAGGGATATAAATTTAGTACCTATGCCACTTGGTGGATACGCCAGGCTATTACACGGGCTATAGCTGATCAAGCTCGTACTATCAGGATCCCAGTGCATATGGTCGAAACCATTAATAAATTAATACGGATTTCGCGCCAATTACTGCAGCAATTAGGGCGTGAACCAACACCTGAAGAAATTGCAAAAGAAATGGATATTTCTGTTGAACGAGTCAGAGAGATAATGAAGATAGCACAAGAGCCAGTTTCTTTGGAAACACCAATAGGTGAAGAAGAAGATAGCCATTTAGGGGATTTCATAGAAGATGAAGAAGCTCAAGCTCCAGCTGATGCAGCCTCATTTATGCTTCTTCGTGAACAATTAGAGGATGTATTAGATTCCCTTACTCCCAGGGAAAAGCGAGTCCTTCGTTTGCGATTTGGTCTTGATGATGGCCGTGCACGTACTCTAGAAGAAGTAGGGCAGGAATTTGGAGTTACAAGAGAGCGTATTCGCCAGATTGAGGCTAAAGCTTTGCGTAAGCTCCGTCACCCCAGTAGAAGTAAAAAATTAAAAGATTATCTTGAATAAGAGCCAATTGCGATGTTCGGAAGTAGAGATGAATAGGCCGTTTTAGGGCAGTGGCAAAAATATTTTACCCCGGCACGGATCAGGATTTATGCGGGT
>JASKKH010000030.1 GCA_030154265.1 Clostridia bacterium | reverse complement strand
TTAGTTATTGTTTGCACCTTTATTCTAACTGAGGAATTTGATAAATGGCTCTCTTTATTTTTCAGAAAACCTTTTTACACAATTATAAGGACTCAACTATTTTTTATTTCTATTATGTAAAATATTATTTTATTGCGAATTAATTTCTTAACTTAATAGTAATAATTAATGTATCTTTCACTAAAGTGTTTTTAAAAGACACCCTTCTTTTTTATAGGGGTGAAATATATGTTGAATAATATTTAAACAGGGAGAGGTTTTAGATGCATATTGCTCATTTACACTGGGCTTTCCATCCGATAATAGGTGGAGTAGAAAGCCACCTTGCTATGTTGGGACCTGAAATTGTAAAAAACAATTACAATGTAAGTTTATTAACAGGTTCTGTACATGGAACCAAGGAAGAAGAGTTTTACGAGGGAATGTATATAAAAAGAACACCTTTTATGGATTTAAATAGTCTTTCCAGTAAAAAGATAATAGAACAAAAGAATGAGATTAAGCAAGAAATTGAAAATTTTATAGATTTAATAAAACCTGATCTTATTCATGTTCACAATATGCATTATTACAGCTATATACATGCTGATATATTATATGAAATTAAACAATCTCGAGGGGTACCTCTTGTACTAACTGCCCATAATGTATGGCCAGATGAAGATAAAATGTGGCAGAAAATGAATGAAAGAGCACATATCTGGGATGCAATAATTGCTGTCAGTGGTTATATTAAGCGTCAATTAATAAGGGTTGGATATGATCATAAAAAAATCTTTGTTGTACATCATGGTATCGACTTAGATAGATTTAATCCAGTTACAGATAAGGATTTTGAAGAAATTAACTTAAAGTATCCTCAATTTAAAGGTCGAAGGCTAATTTTTCATCCAGCAAGAATGAGTGCAGATAAAGGTAGTCATGTTAGTATTAAAGCTCTTAATCTTATAAAAGAAAAATTTCCAGATGTATTATTTATTCTAGCTGGGACTGGAAATACAGTTGACTGGAGTTCTGAACAACAAAAGTACATTGATAAAATAAAGAAAATGATTGATAAGATGAACTTAGGGAATAATGTTTTTATACAATTTTTTTCATGGTTTGAGATGCCATTAATATATAAAGCTGTGGAATTTTGTATTTACCCATCTTGTTTTGAAGAGCCCTTTGGTCTGGCATTATTAGAAAGTATGGCATCTGAAAAACCTATAGTTGTAAGCCAAGCCGGGGGAATGCCTGAGATTGTTAAGGATGGGGAAAACGGATTTTTAGTTGAAATGGAGAATGAAAAAGAACTTCAGGATAGATGTTGCTGGTTACTAGAAAATAAAGAAATGTGCCAGCAGATAGGTAAAAAAGGAAGAAGCATGGTAGAAGAATTCTGGACGAAGGAAGTTATGACTAAAGCCGTTTTAACAATCTATAACAACCTTAAATTGGGGTCAAAAAATTAGTTTGCATAAAGGAGTAGTTTATGAATTTATGCAATCAAACCCAACATGGGGAATATCGGATTGTTCCAGAGGATATTCAAGAAAGTATTGAAGTCTTAAAAGAAGGCAGAATGTTTATAAACTCCCTTCCCAAAGGAGAAATTCCTTGTGGGGATATGGGAGGCTTAGGTTTCTTTTTTACAGATACTCGTTTTTTGAATTGCATGGAGATGAGAATAAATGATACTGAACCAGTTTTTCTTTCAAGGACAGTAAGGGATAGTCATTTTGCTCAAGTAGAGTTGACAAACAAAGAAATTATAAGTAATGGAATGTTAGTTCCCTTACAAACCATTCACCTTCGTTTATTACGTATGGTTAATGATGGTTTTTATCAACGTTTACGTATTATAAACTTCAATAAAAATACTTTAGAAATAAATTTACGGTTCAAATTAGGTGCTGATTTTGCAGATATATTTGAAATAAGGGGTATCCATCGAGATAATAGAGGTGATTTTTTAAAAACTGATTTTAAAAGACAGCAAATTACTTTTAATTACCTTGGAAGAGATAATATTAAACGTTCAACAAAAATCAACTTCTATCCTACTCCAGCAAAAATTTTAGAACAAGGTAATTATGTTTATGTTGACTATAACCTTAGACTTACTCCAAAGAAAAAGAATTATATTTATTTAAAAGTAGTTCCTTTGATTGGCCAAAAAAGTAGCGAGATATTTTATGTGCCAAATGATCTCGGATTTAAAAAAGCTTCTCAAAGTCTAATTGATTCCTACCAAGCATGGAAAGATGAATGTCTTAAGGTTTTTTCTGATAATAAACGTTTTGATTATATGTTACGTGTTGCAATTACGGACTTGAGATCGCTTACTACAAATTATCCTGGAGTTGGAACTACTCTTGAGGCAGGTATTCCTTGGTATGCAGCTCCTTTTGGACGTGATTCATTGATTACTGCTTGGCAAACATTGTTAGTAAATCCTTCTTTAGCAAAAGAAACCTTACTCTTTATGGCTAAGTTTCAGGGAAAAGAGGTAAATTCCTGGAAGGATGAACAGCCTGGAAAAATCATGCATGAATTACGATTTGGTGAGATGGCAAAGGCTGGGGAAATTCCTCATACCCCCTACTATGGATCAGTAGACTCCACACAGTGGTTTATTATTTTACTTGCAGACTATGTTAGATGGACAGGTGATTATAATTTACTTAATGAATTGGAAAAGCCACTTACTGAAGCTTTAAATTGGTGCGAACTGTATGGAGATATGGATAAGGATGGTTTTATTGAGTACTTGTGTCAATCAGAAAAAGGTCTAGTTAATCAAGGTTGGAAGGATTCTGATGATGGCGTTATTGATAGTTTTGGGAAGATACCTATTGGACCAATAGCATTAGTTGAGGTACAGGGTTACTATTATAAAGCATTAACTGATGCGGCTGAGCTTTTTGAATATCTAGGTAATAAAACAAAAGCAAAAGATTTAAGATATAAAGCTGAACAGTTGCAAAAAAATTTTTTAAAGTATTTTTGGTTAGACCATAAAGGATTTTTGGCTTATGCTCTTGATGGTCAAAAAAATCAAATAGAAACAATAGTATCAAATCCCGGTCATTGTTTGTTTACGGGGATTTTACCCCAACAGAAAGCTTGTCAAGTTATCAAAAGATTAATGAAGCCAGATGTTTTTTCAGGTTGGGGTATTCGTACTATGAGTACTGAAGAAGTGGCATATAACCCAATTAGTTATCACAATGGTACGGTTTGGCCTCATGATAACTCTATTATTGGATATGGTTTTAGGAAAATGGGAGAAGTTACTTCCTTACAACGCTTAGTAGAAGCATTTTTTGAGTCGACGGCTTTTTTTAATCATATGAGGTTACCAGAACTTTTTTGTGGTTTTACAAGAAGAGGAAAGATTGGACCAGTTAAATATCCTATTGCTTGTGACCCACAAGCTTGGGCAATAGGAAGTATTTTTCTTATGCTCAGAGCTTTATTGGGCATTGAGTGTCAAAATAATGAAATACATGTTAGAAACCCATATTTGCCAAGTTTCCTACAAACATTAAAACTCGAAAATATTAAGGTTGGTGATGGAAGAGCTGCATTAGAGTTTACCAGGAAAAGTGATAAAACCTATTGTGGAGTTATTGGTACTGAAGGCAATATAAAAGTCATTTTTGAGTAGGAGGTGAACAATATGGTAGATATCAAACCTATTGCAAAAAAATCTTCTTCTAATTTAGTGGTCATATCTAATAGAGGAGCCTGTACCTTTAAGGAAACTCCACAGGGCATTAAAGCTATTCCTTCCATTAGTGGCTTAGTATCTGCCCTATTACCTGTACTGGATATTGAAGGAGGTTCGTGGATAGCTTGGGGTGGTAGATACGGAAAAGAAAGTGAAGTAATCGGTAATTCTTTAGCAATTTCCTCAAATGACTCAAAATTTATTTTTCATGAGGTTATGCTTACCCGGGAAGAAGTTGAATTATATTATAATGGGTTTTCCAATAGTTGTTTATGGCCATTATGCCATAATTTTATTGAGAAAGCTGTTTTCAAAGAAGAATATTGGAAAGCTTATTGTGAGGTAAATAAGAAGTATTCTTCCGTTTTTTTAAAAACAGCTGGCTTAGAAGATTGGGTTTGGGTTCATGATTACCATTTGGCTTTATTACCAGGCTATATTCGCAAAAGCCGGCCTCATGCTAGGGTAGCCTTATTTTGGCATATCCCCTTCCCTCCACCAGAAATTTTTAATGTAATTCCATGGTCAAAAGAGATAATTAGAGGAATGCTCGAAAGCCAATTAATTGGTTTCCACTCACCAAAATATGTTCAGAATTTTATACAGACTGCCAAAGAAATAGCTGGGGCTGAGGTGGACTTTATAAATGGTTATATTTATTGTTCAGGGAGGAAAATAAAGGTTATTACAGCTCCAATTGGTATAGATTGGCATGAAATTAGAGATTTGGCCAAAAATAATCAAATTATTCAAAAAGCTGCCGAAATTCGGAAGGCTGCTGGGGGGGAATATTTATTACTTGGAGTAGATCGTCTTGATTATACCAAGGGTATAATAGAAAGATTAAAAGCTGTCTCTTGGTTACTTAAAAATCATAGTCAATACAGAAGTAAATTAACTTTTATTCAAATAGCAGCCCCTAGTAGGGAAAATAATTCTGCTTATCAAAAACTAAGGCACCAAGTGGAAGAAACCATAGGTTATCTGAACGGTATTTTTACAGAAAATTATCATGTTCCAATAAGGTATATATTTAAATCTTTAGATAAATCTGAGCTTGTTGCTCATTATTTAGCTGCTGATATGGCTCTGGTTACACCTTTAAAAGATGGGATGAATTTAGTTGCCAAAGAGTATGTAGCTGCTAATGACAAAGATATAGGAGTACTTCTTTTAAGTTCTTTTGCTGGTGCAGCAAGCCAATTAAAGGGAGCATTAATTTCAAATCCCTACAACACTCGGGAAACTTCTGCTCAAATAATTAAAGGATTAAAAATGTCACTAATAGAGAAGAAACAACGTCTGGCTGCAATGAACAGGGTTGTTAAAGAGCAAGATATTTATTGGTGGTGGCAAAAATTTCAACAAAGTTGGCGAGAAGCTTCTCGGGGGAAATGTCTTATGGAGACATTATAGTTGGAGGGATTCTTAAATGAGTCAGATATTATCCAAACTTAGCGAAGGAAAGCCAGAGCAGTTAGCTGCTTTAGTTGCAAAGCATGAAAAGTTATTAATTATGACTGATTATGATGGTACACTAGTACCGATTAAAGAAAAACCTGAACTTGCTATTCCTAGTAATAAACTTTTGAATATTTTAAGATGTTTAATAAAAAAAAATATTGTTATTGCTATAGTAAGTGGTCGTAGTATAGATGATTTAAAAAAATTAATTCCCATTCAGAGTAAATATTTGGTTGGCTGTCATGGAACCGATATTATTTATCCTAATGGTGAGGAATATAAGACTATAAATACTGAAAAATTAGATCCTATACTGGATTTTATTAATGATGAAGCTATTAAATGTATCAAAGATGTTAAAGGATTTGTATTAGAGAGAAAAAATGCTGCTATTGCTTTACATTATCGTTTGGTTGACTCAACCTTAGCTTCAAAGATTGTAACTAGATTTATTACATTAGTACATCCTGTGGTGCAAAGACATAATTTAGAATTTATATTTGGTAAGAAAGTTGTTGAAGTCCGACCACGGGGAATTAACAAAGGTAATGCGGTTAAACATTTAATAAAACTTAACCCTGGGTATTATCCTATCTATTTTGGTGATGATACGACTGATGAAGATGCTTTTAATGCTATAAAGGGAAAAGGTATAGGAGTATTAATCTCTTTGGATAATAAAACTACTAATGCATCTTATAAATTACGAGATACACGGGATGTGATTTTATTTTTAAGAATTTTATTAGCACAAAGTTTAACTAATAAAAATAAATTAAATAAAAATCCCCTTTGAGGGGGATTTTTACCTATTAATTATTTTCTCTAATCCACTTTGAAGCTTTTTCTAACCTTTTAAGAACAGTTTCTTTTCCTAAAAGCTCCATTATATCAAATAAACCTGGTCCCATTGTTCTACCCGAAATTGCTAGACGTGTTGGGTGGAAGAGTTGTCCCGTTTTAATTCCTTTATCTTCACTAAGTTTCCGATATGCTTCTTCTGTAGTTTTAGCGTTAAACTCAGATAGTTCAGTAAGATAATTTCGAGCTTCATCTAAAAGATCTGCGGTTTCTATTTTAGAGAATTGTTTGCGCACACCTTTAGGATCATATTCTTCTATTTCTTTAAAGAAATAACTAGCTGCATCTGCTATTTCTTCAAGTGTTTTGACTCTTTCTCGAACGGCGAGAATTATGTTCTGTACACGATTATAATCTTCATCAGGCAAGGGGTTAGGGATTAATCCTTTAGCTTGTAGGAAAGGCAAGGCCAACTTTGTAATTCTGTCAGGGTCTGCTTCTCGTAAATAGTGTCCGTTAATCCACGTTAGTTTTTTGGTATCATAAATAGCTGCATTTTTTGATACTCTTTCTAGTGAAAAATCTTTTATTATTTTATCTAGAGGTAAAATTTCTTCTTCCCCTTCCGGAGACCATCCTAATAATGATAAATAATTTAAGATGGCTTCAGGTAAAAATCCTTGTTCTTTATATTCTTCTACAGAAGTGGCACCATGACGTTTACTGAGTTTGCTTCTATTGGGGGCTAGTATCATGGGAACATGAGCAAATTTAGGCAAACTATAACCTAAAGCTTCATAAACTAATATTTGCTTTGGAGTATTAGATAAATGTTCTTCAGCTCGAATGAGGTGAGTTATTTTCATTAAATAATCATCTATTACTGTAGCAAAATTATAAGTTGGCATCCCATTAGATTTCACAATAATAAAGTCATCTATGGTATTATTTTCAAAAGTAACATCACCACGGATAAGGTCATGTACCGTTGTCGTCCCGCTGTCGGGAATAGCCATACGAACAACTGGTTGCCTCCCCTCCTGCTCTAATTTGTTACGATCCTCTGGAGTGAGGTAACGACAACGACGATCATACATAGGTGGCTTTCCCTCTGCTTGAGCCTTTTTACGACGCTCTGCTAGTTCTTCAACAGTACAATAGCATAAATAGGCTTTTTCTTCACTCAACAGTTTAGCTACTGCCTGCCGATATATTTCCATACGTTGAGACTGTAAATAGGGACCATACTCACCACCTTTTTCTGGACCTTCATCCCAGTCAATTCCTAACCATTTCATTGCAGACAGTATTTCTTGATAAGAGGTTTCAGTTGAACGTTCAGTGTCAGTATCATCAATACGTAAAACAAAGGCACCATTATTATGTCGGGCAAAAAGCCAATTAAATAGTGCTGTACGTGCTCCTCCAATATGTAAACTACCTGTAGGACTTGGTGCAAAACGAACACGAACATTAGACAATTTACAACACTCCTATCTTAGTAAATCTTGATACAACGTTTCTAAACGACGAGCCATTGTTGTTGATGAAAGTGATTTAGCATTGATTAGAGCCCGTTGACTCATTTGTTGTCTTAAAGTAGGGTTCTCTACTAGTTTAGAAATACAATTAGTATAAGAGGTAATATCTAGTGAAGTCAAGAAACCGTCATGTCTATTACTAACCATTTCGTTTATGCCATAAGCTTTTACAGCTACTACCGGTAAACCGGCTGCTTTTGCTTCTCCTATAACTAAACCTTGGGTTTCAGTTAATGATGCAAAAATAAATATATCAGCACCAGCATAAATGTTAGGCATTTCTTTGAAAGAAAAAGTTCCTGCAAAAGTAACAGCATGTGCAATTTCAAAATTCTTTGCTTGGTTTTCTAATTCTCTTTTTAATGGACCACTACCCACAAAGACCAAATGTGTTGAAGGATATTTATTATGAATAATAGCAAAGGCATTTAATATAAAGTTAATATTTTTTTCTTTGCCGAGGCGACCTACGTGAAGCAAGATGGTTTTATCTTTTGATAAATTCAAACGGTTTCGCAACCAAGAGCTATCTAAATTAGAAAACCGTTCTATTTCAATTCCAGTTGGAAGACAAGCTACTGGTACTTTAACTCCGTTTTTTTCTAAGTAGGAAGCAATCACTTTAGTTGGTGAAATTACTAAATTACACTTGTTACAAAAAGATATAGTATAATTCCGTGCAGCTTTACGTATAAGTGTAGGTGCTAAAGGAAAATAATGAACATATTCTTCATAAAGCGTGTGATAAGTTAATACTAAAGGTAATTTTAACTTATGAGCAATTCGTTTCCCTAACTGTCCCATTAAAAATGGTGAATGCACATGAATTATATCAATTTTTAATTGTTGAATTTTATCAGATAGTGAAGGTGAAACTGGTATTGCCAGTGCAAATTCTTTAAATGTCGGTGCACGTAAAGAACGAAAACGATAAACATCTACTTCATTCTCACATTTATCATAAGCGGGTGCAAAAATATAAACACGGTGCCCTAGTTTTTTTAATTCATGACTAAAAGTCGTAATGGATTTTACTACTCCACTCCGATAAGGTAGATAACTATCTGTAAAAATAGCAATATTCATTTGGACCGCCTTTCTCAAGTACCTTTCATACAAAATGCCATAGCTTTATGACTCTTATATATGAAGTTAAAAAAGAGAACATGGTCATGGTTAATACTTCTCATGAAAACCTCTTCACCTCATAATTTCTGGAATTATATAAATTTATTATTTCCAATACTGGTAAACGCTATCTAAACTTTAAGCCTTATTATACCACGATGTTTAACTGCAAGCCACTATTTGTAGTTAATGGATAGTGTCAAGACACTGTTGGAAAAAGAAGATAACTGTCCTACCATAGAATAAATAACCATTTCCTATGAATTTGTGGTTTTAACCTAAAGCTAACCTCTTCAAGGCTTCCCAAAGATAATTTTTAGGCCCACGTAATATTGGGATATTATCAAGTACCTCACGAGTATCTTTTAGTTTTATACGTTCTCTTTCTAATTTTTCTTGTTGAATAGAAATAATAGGTAAGGGTTGGAATTGTCGTTGTCGCCTGTATTCCTCGGTAATAGACTGCCCGTTAGCCCGAGCAACTCGAACATAACACATGTGCTTGGCTCCATTTTTGCTCCAACCCATTGGCCGGCTACTTAATCGTGCTGAGAGAATATGACTTATGTGTCCTTCTCCACTACAGCTTATTATTTTTTCTTCACGGTACAAAGCCATTATTGCTGCCCAGTTGTTCTTAATATATTTCCAGGCATCTAAAATTCTTTGTTTACGAGCAGGAGTAACAGCCGTCTTTATTAACTCCTGGATTACCTTTTGGGCTTTTTCTATATTCCCAAAGCGTATGGCACTCTTTAGTATTTTTCCCTGCCTATGGGCTCCCCCAACGGCCATACGAACATATTTCATGTAATGAAAACGATCCAAAATAAATTCTGCCTGAGGAAATACTCCTTTCGCACTTTGAATCCAAGCTGCCCCGTCTCCCATTAGGTATATTTTTTCTACCCCTTCTAAGTCATAGAGTTTATCTGCTTCTTCCCAGACTCTTTCCCAAAAGGTATTAATATCTTCGTCTACACTGCTTTGGTATATGGGTTCTTCAAGTTTACGGCACTTTCCACTCGAATCCCAGCCTTCATGAATATATACCAAGCGAGCCTCAAAGCTCCGTCCGCGCTGACAAGCCACATGGTCTTCGTCAGCTTCTATGTATAGGCACTTGACTTGCTTTTTTATTTTTTTACTAGGTAATGTAACCCGTTCAAAGGTGTCTACTGCTTTTTTTACTGTTTGTCCGCTGATTGAAACGTTTCCACACCGCTCCCCTATTACTTGGCCACTCTTGCGATAGGAAAGATCTGCTGTACAAGCTACTAGCTCTGCTTTTACATTATGATCTACTCGCAGGTGGGGAGTATAGCCTACCTGTTCATCTACCAAATAAGCATACTGTTTGGTCTCTTTATGTCTATAGTAGGTTCTCTTATAGGTAACTAACCCAAAACGGGTCACTATTTCTTTGGAATCACCACTACGCCATACTTGCCATTTCTGCCGCCTTGTTTTGTCTTCTTTGATTTGCCGGTCCATCTCTTCCAAGACTTGTCGTGTAACTTCTCGACCTACATCATTTAGTTTAGATGCTAATTCATCTTGGAACTTGGCAAAATCCATTTCTCCACTTAAATTATTTATTACCATTTCCATTATTGAAAGGAGTTTGGGGGTTAGTGAACGAATTATTTCCATGAAGACATCACTTCTTTGAGTAATCTTTGGGGGGTTACTCGTCCTTTGGTCGAGACCGGTGATGTCTTCTCTTTTTATCTCCAAAACTCCTACAATAACTTTACACTAACTAGTTAATGTAAAAAGTATTTTAAGAGCCAAAGGAAATAAGCAGGAATTTAAAAACAGTTAGAGAAATAAGAATATTATATAATAGAAGGAGGTTGGCCAGGATGCTTGTTATGGATTCTATGACACCCAATCCAATAACTGTAAGTAGAGAAACTTCTATCCTGGAAGCCCTCGAAATTATGAAAAAAGAAAAAATTCGTCGCTTGCCTGTTGTAAAAGATGGAAATTTAATAGGATTAATAACAGAGCGTGATATTTTAAGGGTTTCTCCTTCACCTGCTTCAACCTTAAGTGTCTTTGAAGTGAACTACCTTGTATCAAAGATGACTGTAAAGGATGCGATGGTTAAGCGGCCAATTACTGTCCCTATGGATACTACCATTGAAGAAGCAGCTCTATTGATGCGCGAACATAAGATAGATTGTCTTTTGGTAATGGATAATGATAAACTAGTTGGCATCATAACCCAAACAGATCTTTTTGAAGCTATGATTAAACTTTTTGGGTTGCGCCGACCTGGTATAAGGGTTACTTTAGAAGTGGAAGACCGTATAGGGGTTTTAGAGAGTATTGCAAAGTTAGTTAAAGATGAAGGAATTAATATCATTAATGTAGCTAATAGACATAAAGATAATAATAGAACTCATATTGTTTTACGTTTGGCAACAAAAGACATAAGCAATCTTATTTCTAAGTTTGAATCAAAGGGTTATAGAGTAATTCATCTTAGTTCTTATGATGGGTAATTAAAAGGGGTATCGCGTCATAAAAAGTTAATCCCGTATCACTTTTGTAGAGTGATACGGGATAATTTTTTGGGATTAAATATTCAACCCTTTTGGGATTAACCCTTCTTATCCACATTTACTAAACCCACAATCACAGGTAACGCAGCCTTCCTGAAATCTTAATGAGGAACCACATTCAGGACAAAGACCTTTTTGAATTAGTTCTGTTTCTTCCGCTGGACTTAGTGGTAAAAAAGGTTTTTTCTCATTTTCTGAAGTTGCACAAACTTCATTTAATGCTTCACTTATACTTTGATTAATGGTAAATTCACTAAATTTATTTTCCTGCCAGTTTTTAAGTTCTTGAGCTAGTACGCGCCCAATAATATCAGGACAGGACTTGCCCTGTATTTTTTTATCAATAGCACGACGGCGTAAGAAATTAGGACAACTTACTGAAGTTAGCTGGTCAATAATCGCTTCCGGAGCTATATTGGCTCTTAAGGCTAAGGATATTAAACGGCTTACACCTTCTGTAAACCCACTGCATCCTCCTGAAGAACCTGTTGTAATGAATGTCTCTATTAACCCTTTTTGATCATAATTGACATTAATATACATTTTACCACAACCAGTATTTACTTGCTCAGTAATTCCGAAAGTGCGCTTTGGACGAGGTCTTGGATATGTTTTTTTATCTTCATTTTGATCCGAAGGATTTGGAGGATTATTTTTTGTATTAGTAACTAGTACCTCTTCTTCCCTACTGCCTGTTCGGTAAACTGTTACTCCTTTACAACCTAATTCGTAGGCAAGTTCATAGACTTTGCGCACATCTTCTTTGGTTGCGGTTGATGGAAAATTTACTGTTTTTGATACAGCGTTATCAGTGCTAGCTTGGAAAGCAGCCTGCATTTTTATATGCCAATCGGGGTTTATGTCCAATGCAGTAACAAAAACCCGTTGTATTTCTATTGGAATTTCTTTAATATCAGAAATTTTGGCACCATCAGCGATTTTATTAATAATTTTTTGAGCAGTATCTGAAGGAAAATTTTCTCTTAAATACGACTCAAAAACTGGGTTAACTTGAACTAATTTTTCACCGTCCAAAACATTTTTTACATAGGCTAGTGCAAACACAGGTTCAATACCGGAACTTGTGCCGGCAATCATACTTATTGTCCCGGTAGGAGCAATTGTAGTGCAGGTAGCATTACGTAGCTGTTGACCTTTATAGATGCTTTTATCTATGTTTGGGAAGCTACCCCTCTCAATCGCTAAATTATATGAAGCATTTTTGGCTTCTCTTTGAATATATGCCATAAGTTTCCTGCCTAATTCGACTGCTTCTTCTGAGTTATATGGAAGCCGCAGTTTAAAGAGCATATCAGCCCATCCCATAACTCCTAAGCCAATTTTACGATTAGCTTGAACCATTTGGGCTATTTTAGGTAGAGGAAACTTATTTATTTCTATGACATTATCTAAAAATCGCACTGATAAATGTACGGTTTGAGCTAGCTTGTCCCAATCTACTCCCCCATCTTTAACCATATTTGCTAAGTTAATGGAACCTAGGTTACATGCTTCATAGGGAAGTAGTGGCTGCTCGCCGCAAGGATTGGTAGCCTCAATATGTCCTATTTCTGGGGTTGGATTTCCTTCATTTAAACGATCAAGAAAGATAATACCAGGTTCCCCATTAGCCCAAGCACGAGAGATAATTAGGTCAAAAACTTCTTTTGCTTTAAGTTTTTGATAAACTTTTCCTTCGAATTTTAAATCGTAATAAGCATCTTTGGCTAGGGCCTCCATAAATTCCTTTGTTAAGCCTACAGATATATTAAAATTAGTTAATTCATTGCTATTTTCTTTACAAGTAATGAAATCCAGTATATCAGGATGGTCGACCCGTAAAATACCCATATTTGCGCCCCGTCTAGTTCCTCCCTGTTTGATAGCCTCAGTAGCAGCATTAAAAACTTTCATAAAAGATACTGGGCCTGAAGCAACTCCGCCAGTAGAGCGGACTGGGCTGTTTTTAGGGCGAATCCGTGAAAAAGAGAATCCTGTTCCTCCCCCACTTTTATGAATTAAAGCTGCTTCTTTAACAGCGGTGAATATCGCATCCATGCTGTCCTCTATTGGTAGCACAAAGCAGGCCGAAAGTTGTCCTAAATCTTGGCCTGCATTCATTAAAGTTGGACTATTTGGAAGAAAGTCCCAACTAGTCATTAAATTGTAGAAACGATTACTATATTCTTCTATCTGTTCTTTTGTTAGATTTTTATACAAAATCTTTTCAGCCTGTGCAACAGCATTAGCAACGCGCTGAAACATTTCAGATGGACTTTCAACAATAACCCCATCTTTTTTTCTAAGATATCTTTTTTCAAGTATTATTTTTGCATTATCACTTAAGTTCATTAATTAATTCACCATCCAATTATAGCGACAATGAAAATTTTAATTTAACTCTTTGGTAAAGTAATTTTAAACTTACTTCCTTTTCCAATTTCTGTAGTAAATGATATTGTACCACCGTGACTTTCAATGATTCGTTTACTTAGGGTTAGCCCTAAACCGGTTCCATCTTTTTTGGTAGTATAAAAGGGCTCAAATATTAACTGTTGCTGTTCTTTGGAAATTCCTGATCCGTTGTCCTCGATTGTAGTTACTACTTCTTCTCCTTCTAAGTAAGATCTAATTATTACTTGCCCTCCTGATCCAGCAGCATGAATCGCATTGGAAGTTATATTGAGAATGACCTGTTTAATTTGACCAGAGTCCAGACATAAAAGTGGTAATTCTTCAGGAATGTAATGAGTTAGTCTTACTTCATTCATAATGGCCTCTTGTTCAATTAACAGTAAACATTCATTTAAAAGTTGGCTAAAAGAAGTAATTTTTAGTTGAGGCTCTGAAGGCTTAGATAAAGTAAGAAACTCTTTAATAATATTATTTATTCGTTCAAGCTCACTTAGCATTATAGTAAAGTATTCTTGTTCAGCTGATTCAGGGTCAAATTTATTTTGCAGTAGCTGTAAGAAACCCCTTACAGAGGTTAAGGGATTTCGGATTTCATGAGCCATACCAGCAGCTAGTTCTCCACAAATTGCCATTTTCTCAGTTAAATAATCGCGATCTTCATCAGGATAGGAATAAGCCAATACCCATCACTCCCTAAATAGCTGCATACCTAATGGAAAACTCAATATATACATTTTCCACATGTGGGCAAATTTTCCTTCATAAAAAATTATTATCATTGATTTTGACTTTCAGCTAACTCCCTTAAGATTTCTCCCAGACGGTCTAGAGTATTACCATAACCTGCCCAATCACCTTCTTTTAACTTATCTTGAGCTTCTACATAGAGTCTGTTAGCTTCTAAAATAAGATTTGAATTATTCTCAGTATCTGGAGCATCTGGTGTAAGGTTATTAGAAGGTTGTTCATCTATTATTGTTTGGTCGTTAAAGAGTGTTTCTAATGCGTTAGTAAAAGTATCGGCCATTACAATTTCTTCGCCATATGCTACTATGACTTGGCGTAGTTCTGGAAGTTTACTTTCTTGGGCTTGAAGGTAAATTGGCTCAACATAAAGTAAAGAGTCTTTTATAGGAATTATAAGAAGGTTTCCCCTAATAACTTGAGAACCTCGTTGATCCCATAGAGTAAGCTTTTGTGATATGCTTGGTTCTTGATCAATACGGGCTTCAATTTGCATGGGGCCGTAAATAGTACGGTTTTTAGGGAATTTATATAACAGTAACTGCCCATAGTGTGGAGCATCGCTACGAGCAGCAAGCCATGAAATCATATTAACTTTACGGGCTGGTGTAAATGGTAACATTAAAATATATTCAGCATTATCTTCTCCTGACAATCGCATTAGAGAATAATAAGGTTCCATGGCCTGGCGTTGATCTCCAACCATTTCTTCAGCTATATTCCATGAATCTTCCTTATTATAAAATAACATAGTATTTTGCATATGATAGTTTGTTAACATTCTAGCTTGAACTAAAAGTAAGTCTTGCGGATACCGCATATGTTTTTGTAGTTCAATTGGCAGTTCATTTATGGGTTTAAACACTCCCGGGAAAATATTATCCATTGTTTTAATGAGAGGGTCATTGGGATTAACAATAAAATAATTGACAGTGCCATTATAAGCATCAATTAAAACCTTTACAGAATTTCTTATATAATTGAAATTACTAATGGGTTCAGAATAGGGATACATGTTAGTTAAGGTGTAAGCATCAATAAACCAATAAAGACGACCATTAGCAACTACTAAATACGGGTCAGCATCATATTGTAAATATGGCATAATTTTATTTACCCGTTCGTTGATGTTTCGGTAATATAAAATTTTACTTTGGGGAGTTAGCTCAGTACTTAAAAATAAACGGTAATCCTTAAAACGAAAAGCAAAAAGTAATCTGCGCCATATGTTGTTAATTTTTAGTCCACCGGTACCTTCATATCTATTTTCAACAAAATTATCTCCTCTGGTTGAAGGATAATCAAATTCAGCAGATTTACCACCGGTTAATACATAATCATTTGTTAGTTCCCCATAGTAGATACGGGGTTCAGTAACCTCAATTCCAACATTACTACTGAAGGGTAAATTTCCGGCTATAAATTCTGGTTGCCCTCCGGCAGTAACTGTGTTAGCGAAATTCATAGCTAAACCATAACCATGGGTATAGCGCATTTTTTCATTAACCCATGTTTTAGCACGATCAGGTAATTTATTTTTATCTAGTTCACGTGCAGATAGCATGACTTGACGCTCTATACCCTTGATTGTATATCGGTCAATATCTATATCTTTGAAACTGTAATATGATCTTATCTCTTGTAACTGACTATAAGTCTGATGTAGTGGTCGATAATCCCAGAGTCGAACATTATCTAAGGTAGTTCTTTCTTCTGCTAGTTTAGAACCGGTAAGGTTATAATTGGCAGGAAATTCTTGAACTTCAATTTTATTTAAACCATATGCTTGACGAGTAAAATCAATATTAAAACGAAGATAGGGTTCTTCTCTCACAAATTCATTAGGTTCTACATAAAATTTCTGGATAGCTGCAGGGAAAATTACTATAAGTAAAAAATAAGCAGATATTAAAGTTAAAACACTTGTAGTGACTAATTTTAAATTACGACGGAAGGCATTAAGTAAAATTACGACAGCACAAACTATAGTTAAAACTATAAGGATGTTATAACCTGGAAGTAAAGCATGAATATCAGTATAACTGGCACCAAAAGCTACTCCCTTGGGAGAGCGAACTAAGTCAAAGGTTTTTAAACGGAATCCCCAAGCTAATATAATCAATAAAAGTGCTACTAGTGTTGAAAAGTGTAATTGAGGTCGTGCAAAACTGCCATAGCGGAAACTTAGCAATTCCCTTGGATTAAATATTAGATAGAATAAACCTATTACTAAAGCAGCTCCTACAATACCTGTGATCAGTAAGCTATAAAGAAAATGATAAAAAGGCAGGCTGTAAACATAAAAGCCAATATCTTTACCAAAAAGAGGGTCATTGAGGCCAAAGGGAACACCATGTATGTACTTTTGTATTACTAGCCATTTGCCTATTGCTAAAGGGCTGAATAAGATGGCAGCTAAAAAACTTATTATTAGATAGAATAACCCAAGACGTTTTTTAGTAAGGAAACGACCTATTAGGTATGATTTTAATGTCATTGTTTCCTGCTCGGGTTGAGGGGTTAAATCAAAACCTTTTCTGGTAAAAAGTAGGTTTATATAAAAGAACAAAAAGAAAAAGATGAATACTGCTAATCTAGTACCCCAATCTGATAAAAGTTGGGTAATTAGGACTTGTTGATAACCTACTTTAATAAACCAATACCAATCAGTTAAAAAATTAGAGCCCCAAAAGGCCAAACCTAATATTCCAAAGAAAGCTATTAAAAAAAACCAATGTATGTGCTTTAAGATATTCATTTTAACTAAAGACCTCCCAATAGGGGTAATAAACTTTTAATTCTATATAATTATTTCCTTTCCTCCTCTGTTTCATAAAGAAAAAGCCAAGGCTTTAATCGCCAAGGCTACTCTCTACCTACTTATTTTTAGTTTCCAATGCTAAATCAATAATTTTTTGAATAAGTAAATTAAAATCTAATCCTGCGGCTTTGGCAGCGTCTGGGACCAGACTAGTATTTGTCATTCCTGGAACACTGTTTATTTCGATAACCTGAGGTTTTTCTTTGTTGGCAACAATAAAATCTATTCGGGCAAACCCTCTGCATCCTAATAGATTATAGGTTTTTTTAGCCAACAGATTAATTTTATCAATTATAGTCTTAGGTAAGCGGGGAGGAATAATATGTTCACTTAGACCTGGAGTGTATTTTGCTTCATAATCATAAAAACCTGTATGGGAAGTAATTTCAATTAAGGGTAATACCTCAGGGTCTTTGTTTCCTAATATAGAGGCTGTGATTTCCGGACCAGGCAGGAAAACTTCGGCCATAAAATAAGGGTCATATTTTAAAGCGTTTTCAATGGCAGGGGTTAAATCTTTTCTTTCCTTAACTATAGAAATACCAATGGTTGATCCTTGAGTTGGAGCCTTAATTACTACTGGTAAACCCAGGTGTTTCAAAATCGTTGAATTAATTTTTTCTTTGTTTTTACTATATTCATCTATACTCCAACTCATGAATTTAGGAGTTGGGATACCAGCTTGTTCTAACATGCGCTTAGTAGCAACTTTATCCATGGAAATAGCGCTGCTTAAAACACCGCTACCAGTATAAGGGATGCCTAAAACTTCTAACATACCTTGAACTGATCCATCTTCCCCTGGTTTGCCATGAAGCGCATTAAATACAACATCAGGGCCAAAGTTCTTTAATTTGGATACTACTTTATCATCTAAATCTATTTTTAAGACTTGGTGACCTAAACTCACGAGTGCATTATAAACTGCTTCTCCACTTTTTAAGGAAATTTCTCTTTCCGGAGAAGGGCCACCCATTAACACAGCAATTCTCATATTTTTCTTGGAACCTCCTTAAGGAATGTTGGTTTCGTTTTTCTATAACTGTATTCCTTGATTTTCTTAATATAATGAGAAGAAACTCCTATAGACCCCATTTTAACTGATGAATAGATGCCGTGAAAATCAGTTCCACCAGTTATTAATAAGTTTCGTTCCCTGGCAATTTTATAAAAATATTGTATTAGTTCTTTGCGTTTGTTTCCCCAATAGTAATAAAATACTTCTAGACCATCGAGGTTTTCTTCTAAAATGGGCTTTAATAAATCTTGATTCCTTATTAGTCCAGGATGAGCTAAAACTGCAATTCCATTAGCATTATGAATTAAATCAATGGCTTTGGGTAAGGGATTTCCTTCATAATGAATGTAAGCTTGACCGCCGGGAGCTAAATACTGTCTTAAGAAATAATAAGTTTGTTCTTTTGTTTTAATATATCTTGCTTCACGTAATACATGAAGAATATGGTTTTTGCCTGCGACTCCTCCAGTTGGAATGAGAGGTATTAGTTGTTCCCAGCTAATATTAGTAAATCCTAACTTTTGTAATCGTTCAATAGTTTTTTTGGCAATAGTGTTTCGTTCTTGACAAATAGTTTGTATTTTTGATATTAACTTAGGATGGTTAGGGTCAAAATTATAGCCCAGCAAATGAATTTCTTGGCCTTTATAACTTGTGACCATTTCTATTCCAGGTAGAAGGTCAAGATTAAGTTTTTGGGCTAATTGATAAGTCTTATAATATCCTATTAAACTTTCATGGTCAGTAAAACTAAGTGCTTTTAAACCAATCATTTTAGCTTGAGCTAAAATTGCAGAAGGAGACATACTTCCATCAGAGGCTAATGAATGAAGGTGTAAATCAGCATATATCAATATTAAACACCTCTAAAAGAAAACTATATAAATTTATATTCGGTTTATGGTTTTTAGAAACCTGCAATATTTAAAAAATTTAGATTAGGTTTAATTAAAAATAAAAAACTATAAATTGCAATATTAAATGCAACACCTAGTGAAAAATATTTATGATATAGGACAATGTGTTTAAGCGATATTTAAGAGTTCTTCTTCAAATCGTTC
>JASKKH010000002.1 GCA_030154265.1 Clostridia bacterium | reverse complement strand
GAAACCTCCGTATGTATTTGATTCGACACCAATATCATACTAGGTTTCACGCTGTGGTTCTACTTTTTGGGCTTGTTGCATTTCATTTTACAATTAACATTCTTTTTAAAGTAATAGTTTTGCTATTGCAAAAAGGTTGGTACCTGTTTAATAAGCATAAAGGGTACCATAGGGGCGTTTGTTATAAGGTATAAGCTTTGTAAAAGGATAGTCTAATATTTTTTCGGCTTTTACATCAAAATAATTAGAAAAATCCCCAATTATTTGCCGTAGTCTGTTATCATCCTCTTTTGTAGGCTTGACGGCTTTTACTTCTTTCCCTAAGACAGCCGGATCAATATGACCACGGATGAAAATTTCACCACCATGCATACCAGTAGCTACGAAATTTCCGACTATATCTTCATCAGGTTTTAAATCTAACCCCAAAAGAACCAAAGTTCCACCGGCCATATACTCACCAAGAAAGTCGCCAGCCTTACCACCAATTACAATCAGAGGATTTTTCTCACGGAAAGCCTTCATATGAATACCTACCCGGTAACCAACATCACCACGAATAAAGATACGACCACCTCGCATAGAGTAGCCAGTAATATCAGCAGTACTACCATGTACAATAAGCGTACCTTCATTCATGGTATTACCAACGCCATCTTGCGCATTATTAAAAACTTCTATCTCTGGACCATCCATTAGCGCACCTAAGTTATTACCCGGCACACCATAAATTTCCATACGAGCCTTACTTTGTATACCTGTGCCTATATAACGTTGACCGTTAACTCCTTTTAAAACTAGCTCATTACAGCCATTATCCAAAAGCCTTCTTATCGACTCATTTAAAGTTTGATAAGATAAACCTTGAGCATTTATAATCTCCATCCATTTCACCTCAATGTGCCAATTGTCTCTGCCAAACAGGTTCCGGAAAACTTAATAGGCCAAAATTAGGATTTAATAATTCATCCTTGATTGAAGTTATATCGGCACCTTCTTCAATAAGCTTATGATAAATTCCAGCTCGATCTATTTTATTAATCATTAATCCGCCTACTAATCGATTTTCTTTTATAACTAACTTGCGGTATATCAAAGCCTCTCTTTCAGTCTCAACTAAAAGTTCATAATTTTCATCTGAAGCTATACTATTACCCATACTAACAATATTAAGGCCTAGAATACCTAAAGCATTATAAGGAGGTATAGGTTTATAATTATCATTATTACCTGCCATGTTACGCCCAGCTATTCTACCCTGGACAGCGGCATGAGGAAAAAGGGGTGGACTGTCAGCTACAACATCTCCTGCTGCATAGACATCAGGTAATCCTATGTTTAGATCAGGCCCTACTACTACGCCACGATTAATGTTAACCCCAGGGATACTTTTTAATAATTCCACATTAGGCCTTACACCTATAGCAAGTACTAATAGATCACTCTGTAATTCACAACCAGAGTTAAGTTTAATATCTAAACGGTCATTTTTTTTCTGTTCAATACTTTGAACAGTATCATTTAAATATAAGTTAACGCCCCTTTGTTGCAAAAAACTGGTAACCATACTTGCTGCCTCAGCATCCAGAGCCTGGGACCAAACACGATCAGCCAATTCAACTAGAGTAACCCTGACACCACGTTTAACCAAGCTTTCCATAGCCTTCAAGCCAGTAGGTCCAGCTCCTATTACTACTGCTTCCTTACCTGGGGCAGCAACAGGTTCCAATTTACGGACATCATCATAATTCATAAAAGTAAAATGGTTTTTAGGGTTTAATCCTTTAATTTCAGGTATAAAAGGCCGCCCACCAGTAGCTATGAGTAAACGATCATATGATAAAAAGTTACCATCATCCAGTTCTACCTGCTTACTATCTGGATTTATACTTACTGCCCGACGACCTAAAAGGAGCTGCACCTTATTTTCTTTATAAAACTCTTCAGGTCGGTAAAGAATATTTTTATTCTTTACCCGGCCCTCCAGCCAATACGAGATAAGGGGCCGCCCATAAGCATAATAATTTTCTGCAGAAATAATAGTAATAGGATTATCCTGATCATATTCTCGAATACCCATTACAGCATGAACTGCAGCAACTGAATTACCTATTATCACATAGTTCATACCTCTGCCCCCCTTTCCTCAAAAACCAAAGCCTTATTAGGACAACCAACTACACATGCAGGTTCTTCGTATTCCTTACAAAGATCACATTTTAAAGGTAGCTTACGACCATCTATCTCTATAGGTCTAATAACACCATAAGGACAACTGACTACACAGGTCCAACACCCTACACACTTTTCTTCTTGACAATAAACAATACCGGTCTCAGTATCTTTTACCATGGCTCCTGAAATACAACCTGCTACACAACGGGGGTCATTACAGTGGCGACACTGAACGGCTATTGAAATAGGCTTCCTCTCTTCAACAAAAACACGAGCTGTTCCTCTTAACTTTTCCTTTTTAAATGCTTTGAGTAAATTTCGACTCTTAGAATGTGCTACAATACAATTTACCTCGCATAAATGACAGTTCATACAGTAGGCTGGCCGGGCATATACTTTCTTCAATAGCGTTTCCTCCTTCTAAATAGCCTCCCCAGCATGTTTCACACCTAAGAGATTTAATTCTACTTCGTTCAGTCCTACTCCTCTTAAATGCAAACGATTACCTTTTAAACTCTCAATAGAATTTATGCCCATTCCACCTAACATCTCCTTAATTTCATGGGACCAACCCCGAAGTAGATTGTATAAACGTTCTGCTCCGAGTTCTGGATTAAGCCTTCGTGTTTTATAAGGATCCTGGGTAGCGATCCCCCAACTACATTTACCGGTATAACATTTTTGGCAAAGATGGCATCCCAAAGCAATTAAAGCTGCTGTACCAATATAAACCGCATCAGCCCCTAAAGCTATGGCCTTAACTACATCAGCACTACACCGAAAGCCCCCAGCAGCTACTAAAGTTACACTATTCCGTATACCCTCGTCACGTAAACGTTGATCAATAGCAGCAATAGCTAATTCAATAGGAATGCCAACATGATCACGGATCATTAAAGGAGCTGCACCAGTGCCACCACGAAAACCGTCTACGGCAATAATATCTGCCCCAGCTCGAGCAATACCACTAGCAATAGCTGCTACATTATGAACCGCCGATATTTTTACAGATATTGGTTTCTCGTAACGTGTAGCTTCCTTTAAAGTAAAGATCAACTGTCTTAAGTCTTCGATTGAGTAAATATCATGATGAGGAGCTGGCGAAAGGGCGTCGGTACCTTCGGGTATCATACGTGTAGTGGAAATCTCCTCAGTGATCTTTTCACCAGGTAAGTGTCCTCCAATGCCAGGCTTAGCCCCCTGCCCGATTTTAATTTCGATAATACGTCCAACGTTTAAATAATCAGAATGAACACCGAAACGTCCTGAAGCCACCTGAACAATAGCATTGTCCCCGTACTGGTATAAATCCTTTGGAAGACCCCCTTCCCCTGTATTAAACATAGTTCCAAATTCCTTAGCCGCACGTGCAAGGGCTTCAAATGCCTGATGACTGATAGCCCCATATGAAATACCTGCAAACATTATAGGTGTTTCAATGGGTACAATAGGCGTTTGTGTTTTATCTTTTTCTTTTTGTTTTTGAAGGGCTATAGGCTCAGTTCGCCTGCCTAAATAAGTTCTTATTTCCATTGGTTCCCTTAAGGGATCAATAGAAGGATTAGTAACCTGACTAGCATTAAGAACCAATCTATCAAAATAACCGGGAAATGCCTTGTCATTCCCCATGCCAGTCAAAAGTACACCACCTGTTTCCGCCTGTTTATAGATATTCTTTAAATCATTTGCAGACCAATAATTATTAGAACGCATTGGTTTAGGGTTTTCATATATTTTTAAGGCATCTGCCGGACATATATAAACACAACGCTGACAATTGACACAATTAGCATCAATAGTATAAAGACTATCATTTTCTTCATCGTACTGATGGCAGTCAAAACCACACTGACGCACACAGGCCAAACATTTAATACATTTATTTTCATCGCGAATTACACTGAATTCAGATGTTTTTAGGCTGAAAGTCGACATTGAGCTTCCTCCTCCAAGCGACCAATAACCGGTTCTCCACCTTTTGGATACCAAAGCTTTTCAACGTCAGGACAAATTTCTCGGATGGCCGCTTCTTCACTAGCAACATACAAAGTCGATTTATAACAAGCAGCTGCCAAAGGTCGTAACTTCAAACGGTCATTTAGTGCCATAATACCTCCATTAAAACCGACAATGATTGAAAAAGGACCATTTAGCAAAAGACTGCCATAGACGACACGTAAACGTGTACACAGTTCACGTTCCTGTGCTGGTAACCGATCTATCTCTTGCCAAAATGGAGCTGCCAATACTTTAGCTGCCAATTCTAACGGAAGTTTATGGTGGTGAACCAATAGGTCTATAGCATAAGCAATAACTTCGGTATCTGTCTGTAAAGTGATCTTATAATTATACATTTCTAAAAAACGTCGATTAGCCCCGTAGGAAGAAACCTCTCCATTATGAACAACTGACCAATCTAACAAAGTAAAAGGATGGGCCCCACCCCACCAACCGGGTGTATTGGTAGGAAAGCGGCCGTGGGCAATCCAGCTATAAGCCTTGTATTCATCCAAACGATAAAATTCACCTATATCCTCTGGATAACCCACTCCTTTAAAAGCCCCCATATTTTTACCACTGGAAATTACATATGCACCACTTACAGAAGCATTGATACGCATAACTAGTTCAGTCATAAAATTTTCTTCTGTATCCTGTGCTTCTTCAATTTTAGACAACCGAGGCGTAACGAAATAACGCCAAAGCATAGGGGCCTTACCGATGCTTTTAACATTTCGACTGGGAATACGGTCTTCAACTTCTATATAAAAGTTATCTTTTATTAACTCTTCAACCTGATTACGGCTCTCCTTATCTTCAAAAAGAAGATGTAACGCATAATAGTCCTTATATTCCGGATAGATGCCATAGGCAGCAAAACCTCCACCCAGGCCATTTGAGCGTTCGTGCATGAGAGCAATAGATTTAACTATAGCGCTACCGTCAACTCGGTGACCATCTTTATTAATAAATCCACTGATAGCACATCCTGAGGGTATCCGGTATTCTCCCTCCCTGAACATCGTTGTTCCCTCCAATTTTGCTTAATAAATTTATAATAAATCACTTATAATCTAGAACTTTTAAAATTTAGTAAGATACTGATCTATCTCCCATTGATGTACCCTGGTACGGTACTCTTTAGCTTCCATTTCTTTGGCGAAAGAGAATCGATTATATATATGGGAACCTAGAGCGTCACGAATAACTTCATCTTCAGCTAAGGCCTCTAATGCTTCTTCTAAATTAAGCGGTAAAATATCAATACCTTCCTTTTTCAATTCTTCAGGTTTCATGGCAAAAATATTTTTATCAGTTGGCTTTGGAGGAGTTAATCCTCTCTTAATGCCATCTAGACCAGCTTTTAGAAGCACCGCAATTGCCAAATAAGGATTACATGAAGGATCCGGGTGGCGAACCTCTATACGTGTAGATGCTCCACGCTTAGCAGGTACTCTGATTAAGGGACTACGGTTTCTTGGCGACCAAGCAATATAAACGGGAGCCTCATAACCTGGTACAAGACGCTTATATGAATTAACCGTTGGATTGGTAATAGCCGTCAAAGCCTTAGCATGAGCCATAATACCAGCAATAAACTGGTAAGCTGTCTCACTTAAACCTTGTTCTCCTTTTGGATCATAAAAAGCGTTTTTCCCGTCTTTAGATAGCGAAAGATTGCAGTGCATGCCTGAACCGTTAATACCATAAATAGGTTTCGGCATAAAGGTAGCATGGAGCCCGTGTCTTTGAGCAATAGTCCTTACAACAAATTTAAAAGTAGTAATACGATCTGCTGTTGCCAAAGCATCAGCATACTTAAAATCTATTTCATGCTGACCGGGAGCCACTTCATGGTGTGAAGCCTCAATTTCAAATCCCATCTGTTCCAAAGTAAGTACCATATCCCGACGAGCATCTTCACCTAAATCAACTGGAGTAAGGTCAAAGTAACCTGCACTATCATGAGTATCTAAGGTAGGTTTTCCAGAAGCATCGGTATGAAAAAGGAAAAACTCAGCTTCGGGACCAACATTCATGGTAAAACCCATAGCTGCAGCTTCTGAGAGAACCCGTTTTAATGTACTACGAGGACAACCTGAAAATGGAATACCATCGGGGCCATAAACATCACAAATGAGACGAGCTACCATCCCTTCATGAGGCCGCCAAGGAAAAACCACAAATGTATCAGGATCAGGATGTAAATACATATCAGATTCCTCAATACGTACAAAGCCTTCAATAGAAGAACCATCAAACATAAGTTCATTATTAAGAGCCTTAGGTAATTGTTCAACAGGAATTGCTACGTTTTTTAGTACCCCAAATATATCAGTAAACTGGAGACGAACGAATTTTACTCCTAATTCTTCGGCTTGGTGTAAAACCGCAGCCCGTTTTTCCTTATCATTCATGTTGTAGACCTCCTTAAATCCCTCCACCATAATTACCATCAACCATTAATTACCAGCAATAAAATTAAAAGCGTCCTTACAAATCAAAAACTGACTTGTTTGGACGCCGTTGCCCAAAAAACTATAAACTTGTAACAAAAATCAATAATTAATAATCTCCATTATATAAAGCCATTTAATCTTGTTAATACTTAAAAAAACTAACTTTTTGTTTGTAAATCATGTGCAACTATTATAGCTTCTGCAATACTTCTCATCGGAACACAACGATCCATACTTTGTCGTTGCATTCGCCGATAAGCTTCCGCTTCGGACAATCCCATCGTATCCATAAGAATACCTTTTGCCCGTTCAACAAGTTTTCGAGAGGCTAAGGTTTCCTTTAGCTTATCTATTTCCTTTTCCAAGCTACATACTTTCCGGAAATTAGTAAGGGCCGCCTCCACAGCAGGAAATAAGGTGCTTTCCTGTATGGGCTTAATTAGATAAGCAAAAGCCGGGAAATTTTGTCTTCGGATAATTTGATTACGTTGCCACGAAGAAGATATCAGGATAATTGGGGCTACCCGGTCTTCGTCTATAATCTTCGCCACTTCTATAGCACTGGTACCTTTAATGTCAGTATCTAATAGTACCAGGTTAGGCTGAAGTGTTCTGATCATTCGTAAAGCCTGACTACTGTCCGAAGCTTCACCGGCAATTACATAACCTCCTCGAACTAACATGTACTTTAAATTTTGCCGAGCGGCTAAATCAGCACAGGCGACAAAAATTTTGGGCTGTTTCATAATTTTGTCCCCCTCACACTACGCCATGCACTACCCCCTTGTAGCCGCCTTCGAGGACCCCATTGCCCTACGAAAATGTTTTTCACATAACTGTACTTAATTATAAACTTTCCACGTAATTTAAACTTAATTATAAAGTAATAAAGTATTAATTTCAATAGATTCAATATATGTATTATGTATTATCAAAAATGCTTTTCCATATGATGAAAAATGTTTTCATATTATGCAATAATAAAAATGTATACAATATTTCTTTACTCTTGGGGTTGACATATTAGTTAACACCTCATATTATGATTTTAGAAACAATCAAATACACCAAGCAATGAAGCTTGCAGATTACAAAGGCAAAGAAGCCCTATGCCATTGAAGGCATGGGGCTTTTATCTTTTATTAGCAAAGGCGCTATGGTAATTCCATTAGCGCCTTTATGTCTTTAAGGGGGATGAAAAAAGATACAAACAACATGCTTCTAAAAAAGAATATTTCATGGGGGTACAATTATGAAAAACATTATTAATAATTATAAGTTTATCAGTATTGGTCTTGTCGTCTTCTTACTAACTCTTCTTTTGTTGCCAATAGCAGCTTTTGCTGAAGGGGTCACACCTGAAAGTAACGCTATAGCTATTGATACCGTTTGGGTACTTTTAGCGGCATTTTTAGTCTTTCTTATGCAGGCAGGATTTGCCATGGTAGAAACCGGCTTTACACGAGCCAAAAATGCTGCAAATATTGTAATGAAAAATCTAATGGATTTTGCTTCAGGATCAATTATTTTCTGGCTTATAGGATTTGGAATTATGTTTGGTAAAGACTTAGGTGGGTTTATAGGAACAAGTGGTTGGGTATTAACCTCTAACTTTGAACATCTTGGACTGTCTATTCCTTTATTTGCCTTTTTAATCTTTCAGACAGTATTCTGCCTACAGCTGCCACAATTGTTTCGGGAGCTATGGCTGAACGAACCAAATTTACTTCTTACCTCATCTACAGTATAGTTATCAGTGCTATCATTTACCCGGTAGTAGGTCACTGGGTATGGATTGGTAGCTGGTTAGCTGAGAAAGGATTTATCGATTTTGCTGGATCCACTGTAGTACACTCCGTTGGTGCTTGGATGGGCTTAGTTGGAGCAGCCCTCTTGGGTCCTAGACATGGTAAGTATGGTCCTGATGGCAGTGTTAAACCTATTCCGGGACACAATATCACTCTTGGTGCCTTAGGCGTATTTCTACTATGGTTCGGCTGGTTTGGGTTTAATCCTGGAAGTACACTTTCAGGTACCACACCAAACATCGCTAGAATTGCCGTAACAACCAACCTGGCTGTAGCAGCTGGCGCTTTCGGTGGACTTATCTTCCCCTGGATACGTTATGATAAACCTAAGCTTCACTTTAAATGGAACATTGGCAGGTTTAGTAGGTATAACTGCAGGAACAGCAGCCGTTAGCCCCCTAGGTTCAGTTATTATCGGCTTTTTCTCAGGAATTGTTACAGTTTTAGGGGTTGAATTCATGGATAAAGTACTAAAAACCGACGACCCTGTAGGTGCTGTTCCAGTTCACGGCTTCAGTGGTGCTTTCGGCACAATTATGGTAGGTTTGTTTGCTGTAGATGGCGGACTATTTTATGGCAGTGGTACAGAGTTGCTTGTAACCCAGATTACAGGTGTACTTGCTACTTTTGTATGGACAGTAGTCACAGGTCTTATTCTCTTTAGCATTGTAAAAGCAATCATCGGCCTAAGGGTTTCCGATAGAGAAGAAGAGAAAGGCCTCGATATTAGAGAGCATGGTGTACAAGCTTATGGAGATTTCATGCTCCGCAGTGGAGATATAAAAGAAATTCAGTAACGTATAAAATTAAGGTCTTTCCTAAGGAGTGTTGTTTCCATGAAGAAGGTAGAAGCTATAGTTCGTGCCTCAAAATTTGAAGAGGTAAAAGATGCCCTGGCACAATTAGACATTAAAGGAATGACAGTCACCCATGTTCTTGGCTGTGGTCATCAAGGTGGTAAAACAAACGTTTATCGAGGTAGTGAATATACTGTAGATTTGCTACCCAAGGTTAAAGTTGAAATAGTAACAAAGGATCACATGGTTGATGATTTAATAAGTGTTATATCTAAAGCGGCTAAAACCGATAAAATAGGTGATGGGAAAATATTTGTTTACTCTATAGATAACGTAGTACGCATCCGTACAGGGGAAATAAACGAAAAAGCCCTCTAAAAAAACAATCCAAGTTATTTACCTATAAAGGGCTATCCAATAGGATAATTTTTGGATAGTCCCTTTTTTGTTTGTTAATTTTCAAACGATTATATCTTTCCTCCCAACCCGTTAAGGCATCTGCTGGGCAGGCTTTGACACACTTACCACACCGATTACATAGATTCTTATCAATCATTTTATCTGCCTTTAATTCTGCTTCAGTAATAATCATACCTAGACGCACCCGGCTACCATACCGTGTGTAAAAATAAGATTATTTAATCCAAAAAGCCCCAAACCTACCGCTACTGCGGCATGTTTATTGGATATATCTCCTTTTAACCGTATGGCATCACCGATACTAGCAGTAGCCGGAAAAGCAATACTTTCAAAACCATGCTCTTTAAGAAAACGAGCACCACGATAAGCTAAATTGTTCAAAAAAAGTTAGTCTGTTCAAATTCCAGCATATATTCATTCCTGCTTTTAGGCAATCCTCTAAGTGGCCCATGATTAAGAGCAACGGCAAAAGAAATTGACACTCCTTACTTCTGGTAAGTAATCAATGGGCCGATGTCCTTCGGGAGCCTCGGAAAGACTTTCAGCATCAGCAACTCCAACCATATCTGGACCCCTAATTTAGAAGAAATTGTTTAACCTTTTGTGTCAGGTCTATTTTTCCTCTCCCTCCAATACTACTTCAAACCAAACTATCTTATTTATGACCTATCGATACAAATAGAATTATAAAAGTCGGCCTTCGACAATTTTTTCTATAAAGTAATTACCTCTATTTTAAATGATATTTCCCTAATCTCTATTTTGAAACTTACAAAAAGCTTCTAAATATTAGTATAGCAAATTTCCCTCTAATAAGCATAAAATTAACTAAGATTCATTTATAAGGGAGGTACATACATGAATCAAGGTAAATTGAGAAAGGTTTTCCCCGGCGGTAATACCTGTGAAGGTTTCTATTCATTCTATGATTATATCATTGAACCCGATGCCACACGCATCTTTGTAGTTAAAGGTGGTCCAGGAGTGGGTAAATCTACTTTTATGCGTAAAATCGGTGAAGCTATGCTTGCCAAGGGCTATGATGTAGAATATCACTGCTGCTCCTCTGACAATGGTTCTCTTGATGCTGTTGTTATCCCTGCCATTAAAGTAGCTCTTATTGACGGCACAGCACCACATATCGTCGATCCTAAAAATCCAGGTGCTGTCGATGAAATTATTCATTTAGGTGATTATTGGGACGAGGCTAAAATGCGCGCCCATAAAAAAGATATAATTAAAGTTAATGCAAGGATAGGACGTCTGTTCCGTATCGCCTATAGTGCCCTACGAGAAGCTAAGGTTATCCGTGAAGAGTGGGAAAGTTATGTATCTGAGTGTATGAACGAAGCCCAAGTAAATAAAGCTATGGCCAACTTGCTAGAAAACATGTTTAAGGGCGTAGCTCCTCGTTATGACCGACCTGCAAAAACTCGCCATCTCTTTGCAACAGCTATTACCCCAGATGGAATTATAACAGGTCATGTAGAATCCTTACTTCAAGACGTTCATCAACTTTATGCCATTTCAGGTGAACCAGGTTCCGGAACACCTCAGGTACTAGCCCGTATTTGCGAACTTGCCCATGACAAAGGACTTCATACAGAAATCTTCCATTGTCCTTTTAATCCTAAAAATATTGACCTGGTGATTATTCCAGAGCTAAAGGTAGCCGCCATGAATGTTCAACCACCCCATACCTATGATCCTTCTGGTCTACCGGAGCTGACAGCAATGAAAATTAATTTATCAAATTATATTGACCAAAATAAACTGGCGGACTATGCCCATGAAATAAGTAGTACCACCTACCGCTACCAGGCTTGCCTAGACCGAGCTGTATCCTATATCCGTCAGGCTAAACTAACCCATGATAAAATGGAAAGCTTTTATGTACCAGCTATGAATTTTGACGCTATTAATGCCAAACGTGAAGAAATCTTGCAGAGAATTTTAAATTATGCCACTGAATTTCCTGACGTTATACCAGTAGCAGGTTAGAAATAATTTAAAAACATTGAAATCGCGTCATAAATAATTAATCCCGTACCACTTTTGTAGTGGTACGGGATACCCTTTGGGGAAAGCCCCTGAATTTTAATTTTAATAAAGCGTTAAGTATTTATCTACTTCCCACTGGTGAACTTGTAAACGATACTCATTTAATTCTTTTTCTTTGGCCTCCATAAATTGCTGATAAATATGAGTACCTAAAGTATCACGAATAACTTCATCACGCGATAGTTCATCTATTGCTTCTTTTAGATTTTCTGGTAAGCTAATAATACCGAGATTAGTTCTTTCTTCTGCGGTCATTTCATAAATATTACGATCTGTTGGTTTTGGCGGCTCAATTCCTTTTTTAATCCCATCCAAACCCGCTTTAAGCATTACCGTCAGAGCCAAATATGGGTTACAAGAAGGATCGGGATTACGTAATTCAATTCTAGTTGAGGCCCCACGCTTTGCTGGTACACGAATCAAAGGGCTGCGATTTCGGGGAGACCAAGCAATATAAGCCGGGGCCTCAAAACCTGGTACCAATCGTTTATAGGAATTAATCGTTGGGTTGGTGATAGCAGCCATAGCGCGAGCATGCTGCATTAAACCACCGATATAGTTATAAGCCGTCTTACTTAACTGTAAAGGGTCATCTGGATCATAAAAGGCATTTTTACCATCTTTAAATAACGACTGATGGGTATGCATACCAGAACCATTAATACCAGCAATAGGTTTGGGCATAAAGGTAGCATGTAGACCATGACGCTGGGCAATGGTTCGAACTACAAATTTAAAAGTTGTAACCTTATCAGCTGTAGCTAAAGCATCATCATACTTAAAATCAATTTCATGTTGACCCGGGGCGACCTCATGATGGGAAGCTTCAATCTCAAAACCCATAGCTTCCAAAGTTAGAACCATATCCCGTCTGGCGTCTTCACCAAGGTCCACAGGTGATAAGTCAAAATATCCTGCCTGGTCCTGAGTTTCCAGAGTAGTTTTTTTATCTTCAGTATGGAAAAGGAAAAATTCAGCCTCGGGACCGGCATACATTTTGTACCCCATATCCTCAGCTTCAGCTAAAACCTTTTTCAAAACACCTCGGGGGCAGCCGGAAAAAGGTGTGCCGTCAGGGTTATAGACATCACAGATCAGCCTTGCTACCGCTCCATCAGACGGCCGCCAAGGAAAGATGGCAAAAGTTGATGGATCAGGACGCAAGTACATATCAGATTCTTCAATACGGACAAAACCATTAATTGAAGAACCATCAAACATCAACTCGCCGTCTAATGCTTTCTCTAATTGTTCTGAGGTAATAGCTACATTCTTTAAAACCCCAAAAATGTCTGTAAACTGTAAGCGAATAAAGCGAACATTAAGGTCTTTTACCTGTTGAAGAATATCCTTCTTGGTCAATTGCTCTTTCATTTAACTCCTCTCCTTTGAAATAAAAATTTCCCCTAAACAAGAACAAAACCCACCAAAGCTAAATAACCAGCTCTAGTTAGCCAGTTAACTAGCTTTGATGGGCTTCTTTGCCGTTTTGGGGGAACTCCTTTGCTCCCATATCGATTTATTTTATTTTCTAGCATTATTATAACATAATTTATTAATTGGTCAATCTCTAATTGAAAAATATAAAAGTAAATTTTTAGAATAAACCTTTCATTTAATGGAAAAGGTAAAATTAAGGTTCTAAAAAAGGTCTTGCCATAGGGGGTTTTGAAGCATCATCTCTATTTGGGCGCTTGGGTGATGTAGAGCCAGTAGCGCAACCGACCTTGGACAAGTTGAAAGGTGGTGATACCCATCTTTTGGCGTAAACTCTTTAAAAAGATGAAAAATTCAGAGCCCGTTAATAACAATAATAAAAACCAATCCAAATCATCTAATTCATACATAAGCTCCTATTTAAAAGAAAACGAAGAGTCCATTCGCGAAGCCTTTGGGAATAGTGCTGATTTAGTTTTAAGAAAGGTTAAAATCGGTGCAAATCAAAACATCAATGTGCTCATTGTATATATAGAAGGATTAATTGATAACAAGTTAATGTCCAAAACTGTTATTAAACCAATAACTACGTTTCCAGATAATAAATTAAAATCGCCAAGCCCTAATGAAATTCATAATAAATTAAAAGAAAGTCAGCTCACAGTCAACCACTTAACAGAGGTTTATAAATTAGAAGATATACTTAATAAAATTTTAGACGGCTACTGTGCTTTAATTGTTGAAGGGACAAATAAAGCATTACTTTGTGATGTAATTGGCTTTGAACATCGACCTGTTTCAGAACCTATAAACGAATCGGCCATCCGAGGCCCCCATGAAGGTTTTAATGAAACCATAAGGGTTAATACTAGCTTACTTCGCAGACGGATAAAAGATCCCCGTCTAACAATTGAAGAACTTACTCTTGGCAAAATTGGTAATACTAAAATAGATATTATTTATATAAGGGGTTTAGCCAATCCAAAAGTATTGCAAGAAATAAAAAATCGAATAAAAAAAATTAAAGATGAAGTTGATAGCATTCAATTAAGCGGACAGCTTGAAGAATATATCCAGGATGCCCCTTTTTCCCCGTTCCCTACAATACTAAATACTGAAAGACCGGATAGAATAGTAGGTGCACTTTATGAAGGTAGGTATGCTATCTTAGTGGACGGCACACCTTATAACCTAATAGTTCCTTGTACCCTAGGCATGTTTATAACCTCTATTGAAGATTATACCCAGAGGTTTTTTTATGGTTCCTTTCTCCGATTACTCCGTTGGGTTAGCTTTTTAATTGCCCTGACATTACCCTCTATTTATGTAGCAATTACCAGTTTTCACCAGGAAATGCTCCCAACAAACCTGGTATTAGCACTTGCTGCCCAGCGAGAAGGAGTACCGTTACCAGCAGTGGCTGAGGCATTTATGATGGAAATTGTCTTTGAAATACTAAGAGAAGCAGGTATTCGCATGCCAAGGCTTGTTGGCCCGGCTATTAGTATAGTCGGGGTTTTGGTTATAGGACAAGCAGCAGTTCAAGCAGGGCTAGTCTCAGCGGCTATGACAATAATCGTTGGCTTAACCGCTATCGCTTCCTTCATAACCCCTATATATAGTATTGGAATTGCAATAAGGTTACTCCGCTTCCCTATAATAATTCTTGCAGGATCTTTGGGGCTGTTTGGTATATCAGCAGGTTTGTTAGCTATCTTAATACACCTTACCAGTTTAAGATCCTTTGGTGTCCCTTATTTTGAACCTTTTGGACCTATCATACTATCTGATTTAAAAGATTCGTTAATAAGGTTTCCCTTCTGGGCTTATAGGACTCGACCTAAATTTACTACACATAACAGTATAAGACAAACAGCAAGACTAAAACCTAAGCCCCTTCGGCAAGAAGAAAAAGAAATAGAGCATAACTATGGAGATGATTAAAATTTACTATGCTTGAACATGGTAAAATTTCAGCCAGACAGCTGTTTTTCATTTTAGTATTAATAAGATTTGTTCCAGTAATGCTACTTTGCACGTATAGTTATACATTAAAAACTGTCCAAATTGCCTGGCTTAATGATGTTCTTGGAGTTGCTCTTTCATTACTCTATTTATATCTATTTGTGAGACTTTGCAAAGGGTTTAAAGATAAAACAATTATTGAATACCTAGAATCAAACTTAGGGCCCGTTTTTGGTAAGATCATTGGTATAATCCTTGTCATTCATTTCTTTATAATTGCCGCCAGTGATGCCCGTGATATGGGAGAAACATTCACTACAACTATTATGCCAGAAACCCCTATAATAGTATTTATTTTAATAATAGTTTTCCTTGGTGCTAATGCTGCTCGAAATGGTTTGGAAGTAATTGCCCGTATAAGTGAATTTACCGTACCAATAATATTGTTATTTTTATTTATTACTATTAGTTTAAATTATAAATTTATAGATGTTAAAAATCTAAAACCGTTTTATTTTCCCCAAGGATTTTCTGAACTTGTCCAGCCTACAGGCTCTATCCTAAGTTTGTACATAGGTGAATTTATTATTGTTGGCATGATATTTCCTTACTTAAATAAGATGCAAAAGTGCTCAAAAAGTGTTATTTTAGCGACTTTGTTTACTGGAGTACTTTTTGTTATTTTGTGTATAGATATGATTGTTATTTTTGGACCAACATTTAAAACTTTATCAATACCGATACTTAGCTTAGCAAAGTTAATTTTCATTGCTAATTTTATAGAACGAATCGAAGGTATAGTAATCTTATCCTGGGTGTTGGGTTCCGCAATAAAAATTGCCCTATTTCTCTGGGCAACAGCCGTTGGTACTGGGCAAATTTTAAAATTAAAAAGCTATCAACCCCTTATATACCCTTTAGGCGCTCTGGCTACTGTAAACAGTATCTTAAATTATGAAAGAGCAGCCGATTTTATTAACTTCTTTACGGGACCCTGGATAGTATACTCATCAACCCTTTCTATATCTCTGCTAATAATTTTATATATTGCCCAAGCATTAGATAAGCAGAAGGTGAAATCATGAAAAACATTAATTTTAGGCAGTTACTGTATTTATTTTTGTTACTGTTTTCTATTTTAATATTAGCAGGGTGCTGGAATAGAAGGGAAATAGAAAGTATAGGTTTTATAAATTCAGTTGGTGTAGATAGAAATATTAATAATAAAATTAAATTAACTGTTCGTATAGCTAAACCTTTTACCTTATCCGGCCAACAAAACACAAATGTTGACGAAAGGTCATTTTGGTTAACCGAAATGACAGGAGATACAGTTTTTGAAGCAGTACGAAATTTTTTAAATCACTCCCCCCGCCGGCTCTTTTGGGCTCATAACAGATTTATTATATTTGGTGAAGAGTTTGCCCGACAAGGTTTAAATGATGCTATAGACTGGTTTGACCGCGATAACGAATCAAGACGGACCGCACAAATCGCTATTGTCAAAGGAGCTACTGCTGCAGAAAGTCTGCAGGTAGAATATGAACTAGAACGGGATCCTTCTCAAGGAGAAGCAGGTGTAGTCGAGGCAGCTATAAACGGCCAATCTAATATTGTGGATGTAAAATTACATGATTTCCTCCTGATGTTAAATAGTGAGGGTATTGAACCTGTGGCTACAAGGACAGACTTAGTACCTACTCCCCAAGGGCCCCTAGATATACGTGGAAATTTAAAAAGAGAAAAAATCGGACTAACTGGAAAGTATATTGGAGCAGCTGCCTTTAAAGAAGATAAACTTGTTGGCTGGCTAGATGGGAAACAAACCAGGGGACTTAATTGGGTTAAAGGTAAGGCTAAAGGTGGAATCCTGGTAATAAATAATCCAAAAACCGGTAAACGTTTGGTCAGTATAGAACTAATACGTTCTCAAAGTAAAATAATACCTAAAGTTATTAATGGACGCCCTTCCATCGAAGTTAAGGTACAAGCAGAAGGTAACATAGGTGATATTCAAGGACAGTTTGATATTAATCTTAAAACCTGGGAAGACATGGAAAAGATGATGGCTGAAGGCATTAAAGACGAAATTAAAGCATGCCTTAGGGTTGCCCAAAAAGAATTTAATTCTGATATCTTTGGTTTTGGTGCAGCAATTTATCGAAACTATCCCCGTGAGTGGGAAAGACTTAAAAATAATTGGGATGAGGAGTTCCCTAATTTATCAGTTAAGATAAGTGTTGAAGCAAAACTTCGCCGTACCGGACTAATTTTAAGAACTCTACAAGAGTAAATAGGTGATTTTCATATGTCGATATTTCTCATTATCACCGCATACATGATAATTGCTTTTTATGAAGCCCCCGACTTAATAAAAAAAGGACAGTTTCGTGAGCTTATTGTTTTTAGTGGTTTATTGATCCTCGGTCTTGTCCCTAGTATTCTTCTTGTTGCAGGAGTAGATGTACCGAAACCATTAGATGCTATAAAGAGCTATTCAAACCTGTTTCTTCGCCTGGTTCCATTATTTTAATAAACATCATTACAACATCATTAAATATGATAAAATATTAACTACATAAATACATTAAGATATATTAAATTAATTATATTCGGGGGTTTCTAGGTTATGCTCTGGCCATTGTTATTTCTTTTCTTATTTATACCGGTGCTGTTAGCATCCCTTTTCCTTAACCTCGCTATTTTTTCTTTTTCTCGGTTAGGTCTTTCTCCTATCGGTGCCATGTTATTACTATCTGCTTCAATTATAGGTGGACTAATAAATATTCCTATATCACGTCGTCGCCTTTTTGTAGAGCAACCTCAAACGTTCCCTTTTCCTTTTTTCTTTTATTACCCACCACGGGTTAGCTACCAGCTACTATGTATCAATGTAGGTGGTGCTGTTATCCCCATTCTCTTTTCCTTATATCTGCTTATTACTCGGGCACCTTTGATACCCACCATAATTGCAACCTCAATTGTTACAGTAGTATCTAAAGCCTTAGCAAGGGTCGTCCCCGGTATAGGTATAACTATCCCAACCTTTATCCCTCCTATCGTTGCCGCCCTCGCTGCCATAATAGTTTCACCACATAACGCTGCTCCTGTAGCATATATTGCCGGGGCCATTGGCACGCTTTTAGGCGCTGATATCTTAAACCTGGATGCCATCCGCCGGATGAAGGCCCAGGTAATAAGCATCGGTGGTGCCGGTGTTTTTGATGGTATTTTCCTCGTAGCCCTAGCTGCAGCCTTATTAAGTTAAGGTCTAGCGGAATAGTTCTCTCCAGTCATTGAGTCAAGTAATCTCATTTAATTAAAAACTCCTCACTTTTTTATTGATATCAGCATAAGCTTATTATAGTTGAACTCTTACATTTGGGTTGCAATGAAATAACCCTGGTAGGCAATGAAGTCTGATAAAAGGGTTCATCTTTTGAACACTTTTATGCCTATTGGGGAGTGATTTAATATGTGTGGAATTGCTGGCTAGATAGACTGGGAATTAGACCTTACCAAGCAGCAATCGATTATTGAAGCGATGACAAATGTCCTCACCTGTCGTGGTCCTGATGCTTCCGGTACATGGTTGTCCCCCCATGCCGCTATAGGCCACCGCCGTTTAATAGTTGTTGATCCTGCTGGTGGTAGCCAACCCATGATCCGCCGCCGGCTAGGGATTTACCAGGTATGGCAGATGTAGATTCTTCTCTCTATCTTTTTAGTAAAGAAATCAAAAAAGAGGCTACTGTGGCTTTGTCCGGGGAAGCCGCTGATGAAATATTTGGTGGTTATCCCTGGTTTCGAAGTGAAAAAGCTCAAACCCTAAACACTTTCCCTTGGACTCGGATGGGCCAAGAAAGAATTCGTTTGCTTTCACCTGAACTTAAAGATTTGGTACATCCTGAAGAATACATTAATAAGCGATACCATGAAGCTATTAATGAAGTGCCTCACCTACCAGAGGAAAATTCCCGGGATGCCCGGTTGAGAGAAATTTTTTATTTAACCATTACTCGTTTTATGCCCGTTTTTTGGACCGTAAAGACCGAATGAGTATGGCAACAGGCCTTGAAGTACGACCCATATTGCGACCATCGTTTGGTTCAATATGTCTGGAACATTCCATGGGAAATGAAAACTTATAATCAAATGGAGAAAGGTATTTTACGGAAGGCAGTAGAGGGATTATTACCCGAAGAGGTGATTTATAGACGTAAGAGTCCCTATCCAAAAACTCATAATCCCGCTTATTTTAAAGCTGTTCGTACCTGGATGCTGGATATTATTAACGATTCCAATTCACCTATCTTACCGTTTATCGACGTACCAAAAGTAAAATCAATGGCTGAAGTAGAAGAAGTGTTCAACCTACCATGGTTTGGCCAGCTAATGAGTGGTCCCCAATTATTCGCCTACTTGGCCCAAATTGAGAGAATACCGGGTAAGTGTATGTTAGCAAAAAGAGACGGCGGAAAATTTTCCACCGTCTCTCTTTTTTAACCTGGTAAACAAATATTTTGGCCAACTTGAAGATTATTAGGATCAATATGGGGATTTAATTCTATCAGCCTTTCTACAGTTGTTCCAGTAGCTTGAGCGATAGTATATAAAGTATCACCAGGGGCTACTTCCCAGTACAAACTAGAAGGACAAGGAGGTAGATATTTTAAGCCCACGCATAATCACTCCTCATAAGTTTTCCAATTTATGTTATGCGTTGGCTTAAACAAATGTACCTGAAATAAATATTTAATCTACTCTAAACCAAAATGACGGTGTAAGGACTTCATTGCCTTAGTTAAATGTTTCTCATCGATTATACAAGAAACCTTAATCTCAGAAGTACTGATCATCTGAATATTTATTCCTTCATTAGCTAAGCAATCAAACATACTAGCCGCTACTCCCGGGTTAGTTATCATTCCGGCACCGACAATAGAGACTTTAGCAACTTTATCATTATACGTAAAACCACTAGCCCCGATTTCTGGCTTAATCTTTTCGGATACTTCTATTGCTTTTTTAAGATCATTGCGGTCAACAGTAAAGGCAATATCATTAAAGCAATGCTGCATTGCACTTTGAACAATCATATCAACATTTATATTTTCCTCAGCCAAAGCCTTGAAGAGAGCACTGGCAATTCCCGGTACATCTGGAACATCTAATAATGCAATTCGGGCTACATTTTTATCTCCTGCAACACCACTGACTACCATTTTCTTTTCCATTTCGGTCACCTCTTTAACTAAGGTTCCTTCATTATTGTTAAAACTAGAACGTACCTCTAAAACAACATCATTAAGTTTTGCAAACTCTACAGCTCGAGGTTGTAATACCTGGGCTCCAAGGCTGGCTAATTCTAACATCTCATCATATGATATAACCTCTAATTTTTTAGCTGAGGAAACAACACGCGGGTCTGCTGTATAAACACCATCCACGTCTGTATATATCTGACATACATCTGCCTTGAGTACTGCTGCGACAGCTACTGCCGTCGTATCTGATCCACCTCGCCCCAAAGTAGTAATCTCATTATCATTCGTTATCCCCTGAAAGCCGGCAACTATGACAATCTTACCTTGATCTAACTCCTTCCTTAACCGTTCACAACTGACTTCCAAGATACGTGCTTTTGAAAAAGCGCTATTAGTCAAAATACCAACCTGAGCACCTGTTAAAGAAATAGCTTTTTCACCTAATTGATGAATAGCCATAGCTAAGAGAGCAATGGACATTTGTTCTCCAGTCGTCAGTAACATATCCATTTCTCTTGCTGGTGGGTTGGGGTTTAGCTCATGGGCCATTGCAATAAGGTCATCAGTCATGTCTCCAGGGGCTGAGACAACAACTACTACATCATTACCTGCCTGCTTCGTTTCTACAACCCTACGGGCAACATGTTTAACTCGTTCAGGTCCATCTACTGAAGTTCCCCCATATTTCTGAACTATTAACGCCATAAAAACCCTCCCCTAAAGAGACACCATTTTTTATTGGTAATAATATTATATTTTAACTACTCCTCGATGGTACTTTAGGAAGTACCTTCTTCTTGTATATCTCTTTTATTCGTAAAAATATTATATTTTAACTGCTCCTCGATGACATGGAGATAATTCTCTAATTACACAATTAACTCCATTACGAGCAAAGGCTTGAGCCATGGTCTTCCCAACCTGTGGCTGTTTATCTTTACAAAAAGCAATAACAGTAGGCCCTGAACCACTTAGAGCAACTGCCAATGCTCCTGCTTCACGAGCAGCATCAAAAACCTCTGCCATACCTTTAACTAAGGGAATACGATAAGGTTGATGCAATTTATCGTCCATCATCTTACCCATAAGCTCAAGGTTATTGTTTTCGATAGATGCTAAAAGCAAAGCAACCCTACTAACATTAAAGACCGCATCAGAAAAAGAAACCTTTTCCGGTAAAACACTTCGTGACATGCGGGTAGATAGAGTAAATTTGGGAATAGCAACAACTGCAACCAGACCTTCAGGTGGATTTAATCGTTCATAATAAACCCTTCCACCTTCATTGGCTGATACTACCAATCCCCCTAGAATGGCTGGTGCAACATTATCCGGATGCCCCTCCAACTTTGTAGCTAAACTTACCATCTCTTCTTGATCCAAGGGATTGCCAAGAAGTAAATTCGCCCCAACCAATCCACCTACAATAGCAGCTGCACTAGAGCCCAATCCCCGGGCTACCGGAATATTGTTATGCATTTTAAGCCTGAAAGCTACTCCAGTTTTCCCAACACGCTCATAAACAGCCTGGGCCGCCTTATACGCTATGTTTTCAGGTCCTCGAGGTATAGCTCCCTCACCTTCACCAGTTACTTCAATCTGTGGAAAATCAGCTTCCTCAATTCTAATTTCGTCATAAAGTTCTAAGGCCATCCCCAAAGTATCAAAACCTGGACCTAAATTTGCTGTTGTAGCTGGAACCCTTACAAGTGGCATATCCTATCCTCCCTATAAAACAACGTCTAAAATTTTACTTTCATCAGGTGGTAGAGATACAGGTTCAGCTACTTGTTTAATTGCAATAGTGGGATCCTTTAGCCCGTGACCTGTCAAAACGCAAACAACCCTATCTGTCTTATGGAAGTAACCCTCTTTAGCATACTTAATTACCCCAGCTAGAGAAGCAGCTGATGCAGGCTCGGCAAAAATCCCTTCTTCACTAGCCAGTAAACGTTGAGCAGCTAGTATCTCCTCATCACTAACACAATCAATAAAACCCCTTGACTCTTGTGCTGCCTTAACAGCCGACTGCCAACTGGCCGGATTGCCAATACGTATGGCAGTAGCCACTGTCTCAGGAGAAGTTACTACATCACCCTTAACAATAGGAGCAGCCCCTTCGGCCTGAAAACCAATCATTTTAGGTAAGATATGACTACGACCAGCCTCATAATAATTATTAAAGCCTCGCCAATAGGCAGTTATATTACCGGCATTTCCTACAGGTATAGCCAAATAATCGGGTGCTTCCCCTAAGGTATCACATATTTCAAAAGCAGCCGTTTTCTGTCCCTCAATACGATGTGGGTTAATAGAATTAACTAAGGTAATAGGATGTTTTTCTGTTATGCTTCGTACCATTTTTAAAGCATCATCAAAGTTACCTTGAATAGCTATTACCTTTGCCCCGTATAAGAGAGCCTGGGCTAATTTTCCTAAAGCAATGTTACCTTCAGGAATAAGAACGCTACATTTTAAGCCACATCGCGCCGCATAAGCAGCAGCCGCGGCCGAGGTATTACCAGTTGAAGCACACATAATGGCCTTAGAATTGTCCTCAATGGCTTTGGCCACTGCCATTACCATACCCCGATCCTTAAAAGAACCCGTGGGATTAAGACCCTCATATTTAAAATAAAGTTTAACTCCTAACTCTTTAGATAAATTCTCGGCAGCTATTAAGGGGGTATTTCCTTCTTTTAACGTAATTAAGGGAGTTTTCTCCGTAACCGGTAGAAACTCCCGATAAGCAGAAATAATTCCCGACCAGTCCAATTAATCTTCTCCTCCTTCTACCCTAACTACACTGGCTATCTGTTTAACAACTGGTAAATCAGCTAAAATTTTTAGAGCATCCTGCAAATTTTGCTCCCTAACATGGTGGGTAATTAGCACAAGCTCAGCAGCAGAACTATTCAAAGCTCGTTCCTGAACAACCGAAGCCAGGCTAACCTCACGTTCACCAAAAACACCGGCAATACTAGCCAATACACCGGGTTCATCTTTAACGATTAAACGCAGGTAATATTTTGTAACAACTGCTCCCATTGGTTTAATAGGTTTATCATAGAAACAAGTACAGGTTATCCGACCACGATCATGGTGTTGGAAGTTACGAGCAGCCTCTATAATATCTCCCACCACAGCACTTGCTGTCGGCATGGAGCCAGCTCCCCTACCATAAAACATGGTTTCCCCTACGGCATCACCTTCAACAAAAACGGCATTAAATACATCACTAACAGCCGCAAGTGGATGCTTTAGAGGTACAAAGGCAGGATGAACACGGACTTCTATGCCATCCTCATCTTCCCGTGCAATACCTAAAAGTTTGACTGCATATCCCAAATCATTCGCATAATTTATATCTTCAACAGTTAAGTTGCTTATTCCTTGACGGTATACATCATGATAGGTAATACGCGTACCAAAGGCGATCGAAGCCAGGATAGCCATTTTGCGGGCAGCGTCATCACCCTCAATATCTGAAGTAGGATCAGCTTCGGCATAACCAAGTGATTTGGCCTCTTCAAGGACATCTGAAAAACTGCGACCTTCCCGAGTCATTTTTGTCAAAATATAATTGGTAGTCCCATTAACAATACCCATAACCTTACGAATTCGATTTCCTGCTAAACATTCCTTTAATGGGTGAATAATGGGAATACCTCCGCCCACACTGGCCTCAAAAAGCAAATCAACTCCATGGGTTTCCGAAGCATTAAAAAGCTCCTTGCCATGTAAGGCGAGGAGATCCTTATTAGCTGTTACTACACTTTTTCCCCGCTTTAATGACTTCAAAATATATTCCTTAGCAGCCCCAACACCGCCCATAACCTCAACTATTATATTGGTTTCAGGGTCACTAAATATTTTTTCGGGATCTGTTGTAAGTAAATTAGGATCAACATCTATATCACGTTTACGGTTTAAATCCCGTACTAAAATATGACTAATTTTTAAGGGCTGGCCTAGTTTTTGGGCTATAATATCACCATTTTGTTCTAATAACTTAACAACCCCAGTGCCTACTGTGCCTAAACCCAAAATCCCAATTTTAATTGATTTTGCCACACCCTCACACCCCTTTTAACTCTAGATTTTACCTTAACTATAATAAAACAGCAATACTTTTTAGCCTATGCCAAAATTAAATGGCCAGAACACAAAAGTTATACCCTTTAAAATAAGAAAAAAACATAACTTCAACAAAGCCAAAACGTATAATAAATTTCAAATTTTACGTCAGCCAGAATTCCATTTTCAACTTTAATATAGATTTTTAAGACAAGTACTATAATTGGGATCATCTATTGTTTCTATGCTATCGACTACAATCACCTTTAGTTTCTATCTTAATATAGAACCATAAAAAACGCCAATATCCTTTAAAGGGTATTTGATTTTGAGAAATAGAAGCAACAACACTCATATTTTTTAAAACTTCCCTACTATTGGCAAATTCATTACGTCTGAAATATTCATCTTCTAAAATAGCATGGAATGATTAAAAACCTTACCTTAAGCACTTCACTCTCTAATCGGGCTATACGGTAAGCTCTATTAGATATCATCGCATCATAAGCGTCTGCTACCGCTATAATGGCTACACCTAAAGGAAATTTTTCTCCCTAAAGTCCTAAAAGGATAACCTTTACCATTCCAACGTTCAGATGATACCTGACCAGCTTTAGAATGGAAATAAATAGGACACCAGCTGCTTTTAGCAGCTGGTATCCTATTTCAGGATGCTTCTTTATTTCTTCAAATTCATATTTTGTTAGTTTACCTAGTTTTTGAAGTATGCAATCCGATACTGCTATTTTACCTATATCATGAAGTAAACCTGCCAAATATACTTGCCGTATTTTTTCTTTATTAAGCCCTATTTTTTCAGTAATTGCTCTTGCTAGTATTGCAACATATTGGGAATGATTAATCGTATAACGTCTTTAGCTTTAACGATTGTTGCAAGTAAAAGTACTGTGGACTCTAAACCATTTTCGCATCTCGTGTCACTTCTTCTAAAATTTTTCACACCCCCCAGCTTATCCCACCGTTAAAGATAACCATGTAAACAATTTTACGAAATTGATCTAGAAAATGACTGTTATATTTATACTTTAATATTTAGCTAAGGAATTTACACACAATTTGGGACTTAATCAACTCAGGATTGTGCTTATATATCACCATATTTGGGCAATTGCTATTAGACAGACCATATATACAAGCCCGTTTAGGGTAAAAGAAGTCAGGGCCAGCTTCATACCAAGTGCTGGCCCGTATACACCAAGGTAATACGTTCCAGAAAACCTTATCAAAGATACCGGGGCCGCTAAAAGACTCCCTCAAAGCATGGTTTTAACCGCCTGGACCAGCGTCAGTTCTCCCCCCTGGAAACATGCTGCTAATGAAGTAAGCCCCATTATTGTATTAGCCATATAAGTAACCAAGCAGGCTGTACTGCAGGAAGGTAAACCCAAACTTTCTCCCTGAACGGGAAGGGCATTAAAAACACCCAACGCTTTAAGCTCAAAAATTACCAGACTAGCCAGGGGTATAGTTACGGCCATGCGCTTCAGCGGCTTAATACAATGCTGCAGACCGTTTTTCAATGCCACCGGCAAATTTTTTTAACCTCTATCTTCTTCTGGTAAGTACTCTTGCAACTTTGAAGCAGGCAAGGTTAATTTCCCCACCACAACGACAAAAAGAATTTTCGCTATAATAGTCATGGTGTGCATAGCCAGGTAAACAGTACCAAGGGTAAAACCCAGTAAAGGTAAAATAACGGGCAGGTAATAACTTAAGAGTTCACGGATATGTATCGGCAAAGAAAAAGTAATGGCGGAAAGAAAAACCTGACGCTCGTTCAATAAACCCTTTTCCCGGAAGTTTACCAACATTGAACCCCCGGCATAGGAGGAACCGAAGCTAGAAATAAAAGCTACAGCGATTTCCTGGGGTAAATTGGCAAAGTAACCAAAAAACCAACCCAACGGAGCGATAAACCTCTTCAAAAATCCAAGCTCCATTAGCACATTTACCGTCAGTAATGCCGGTATTATCAAAATAATAATTTTCAGGCAAAATTTTAATACCTCGATCAAAATCTCCAACTGTAAATCCAACTGCCCTTCCACCTGCCAATCCCCCCATGAAATCTCATATTTTATTTCTACCGAAATTTAAATTCACATACCGTCCCAGGTCCTGCGGTGGTCTTAGAGACAAGTCCCATGCTCGGATCCATTAAGACATTGTAATCTACGTTCTCCACGAACCTCTTTTCCCTGACCTCTTTTGTTCTAAACCGCATAATATTAACATCGTCACCTTCCGGCAAGGCCTCCAGCTTAAACCGTTTTTCAGGATACCTGGAGTAACTGTACATAAGGCTTCCCCCTAAGGCGTGGAATTTACCGAAATTACCCCATTGATTAGCTACGGCCAGGTGCATCTGCTCTCCTAGCCTGGCCTCCCAGATAAACTTGTTCCTGCGGTCTTCCCAAAGGGCAGGAACGCAAAGGAGGTCTGTACCCCATTTGGCCAGACATTCGGCAGCCTCAGGAAACAACAAATCGTAGCCGAGCAACATGCCCACCCTGCCAAAGGGAAGGTCAAAGGTAGGAAAACTACTCTCTCCTGCATCTGCCCATTTTTTTATCAAAAGAAGAAAGGTGAACCTTCCTATATGTCCCTCTTACTCCATCGGGATCAATCAAAACAGCAGTATTAAAAAATTTTCCGGCCTGTCTTTCCGCCATCCCCAAGACAATAAAGATATTTTTTTCTTTGGCCTTCTGAATAAAGCTACTAATAATAGGACCGGAAATCTCCTCAGAACATTTTTCTGCCTCTTGTCGGTCAAAAATAATTCCCGTTGTAGATAATTCCGGGAGGATAACCAGGTTAAGCTGTATCCCCTCTACTGCCGCCTTATTACAAGCCTTATCAATAAGTTCAAGCATTTTCTCCGTATTAGCCAACGGGTTTCCAGGTACGGGCCGGAATTGAAGAGTAGCAGCAGTAAAGTCCTTGGGTTCCGGTAAGCTGAGGAGCATTGTCGGATTTATACTGGAAAATGTATCCAGAGATATGTTGCCTTAAGATTGCGGGTGCCTCCGGCTTAGGATATCCTCCGCCGATGAGACAAACTTCCCGTTTTTTAGGGGCAACTCATGATAAATGATAGTATCATCAGGTGAACTGACCTGTTTAACGGCCTCTCCGTTATTATCAATAATGAAGGACTCTGCCGAACGACAGTCCATGCTTTTATCCTTTTCCGTCCGGTTGCAAGCCAGGACGTAAATGCCGTTTTCCGCCGCCCGGGCCCGCCAGAATTTTTCCGGATTGTTATGTCCAGGAGGCCAGTTGGCTGGCACCAGCAGGAGCCGGACTCCTTTCAAAGCAGCCTCCCTTGCCGGCTTATAAGAATAGGCATCGGCACAAATTAATATCCCCAACTTCCCAAACTCTGTCTGTATTACCAGCACAGGAAGGTTACCCTTTGCAGCCCACAAGTTTTCCCTACAGGCCGGCGCCACCTTGCGATACTTAGCCATAACGCGTCCTGCCGGCCCAATTAAAGCGGCTGCGTTATAAAATATACCCGTCGTTGGGTCAACCTCCGGCAGACCGATACAGATATAGCACCCGTACTTTTTCGCAATTCGGCCAAATGCCTCGGTTGTCAGGCCGGGAATAGTTTCGGTCAGCAGGGCAATGTCGAACCTATTTTCAAAAGCATAACCGGTAGTAGCCAGTTCGGTGTTCAAGATAACTCGTGCTCCCGCCATGGCAGCTTTTTCATTAAGGGCTAATAGCTTGGTAAGGTTTCTTTCTTTATCCTTCCACTGGATAGCTGCATGAACCAGGGCTACTTTTACTCGTTGTTCATAATCTTTCTGCACGGAATTCTCCCTTTCCCATTGGATAGGCAGCATGTATCTTCTTCTTTACTTCGCCTGGGCCTACAAGCGCCCCTCTTTGGTAAGCCTCGAGTAGACACACTGTGATATTCTGTAGCCAATTACTTAATCCTTAGCATATAAAGTGAATGTTCGCCGTGCTTTTCGGTGCCTACCCGGGTCGGCCAAGTATTTGCACAAATCACTCGCCCGTCTTCAGAGGCACTCAAGCAGTCGTAAATAATTGCCCCGTCTGTATGATAATAACCGATATAACTGTCTAAAACGTTTTTCTCCGTAGCATTGAGTTCAGTTTCCTTTGCCTCTTGTGCAAGGTTAAAAGCATAAACACCGCAATAATTGTAGTCCATGGTATCCGGGTTATACGATGTCCCTAGCAATAAATATTTTCCTTTCACTAACACATTCATTGCCTGACCACCCAGCCGAAATTTCCACTTCAGGTTTCCGTCCGTATCAAACACCATAACCGAACCAACATCCGGATGTTCTACCGATGTTTTGGCCTTATAGTTACTTGCACCTTTTACCTCCGTCTTGCTGGGAGCGATAATGATATTATCCTTATTAAAGCCCACTCCGCTTCTTGACACAGTTGTGCAGATAGTGGCATCTTGGTGTTTTACCGGTCTGAAAGCAATAAATTCATTGGTTTTGTGACCGTTATCATCCAGTATGTAAACTTTCCCGAAGTTGGTAATAGCCACTACTTTATTTTCCACAACACCTACAGCTACATTGGTAGATTTCGAGTAGGCCAATCCAGGGTCATTATTGATATTAAATTGCCATGCTTTCTTGCCCGTCCTTGTATCAAAGGCCTGAACAGAGGCAGGGCCATAAACATCATCGTCATAGCTATAGTTACCCATTACCAGCTTTCCATTTATAACCTCCATATCACTCATGCTTATCAGGACCGGGGTATCCGTGAGATTCCGTCTTCCACATTCGTTTTCCGTTCTCGTTCAAGCACAAAAGTATTTCAGCTTTGTCCTTATCTTTACCTACAACCCATGTAGTACTTCCTGATGCAAAAATTCTATCCTCAAAGGCCGTTATCTTTATGGAACAGGAAATATGAGTCTTAGCTTCCTCGGTTTTATATTTTTCCACAACTTGCACCAGGTCCGCCTGGACGTCATATTTCCAAAGTTTTTTCCCGGTTTCAATATCCACACAAATAATATAGCCATGCTCTTTATTTCGTTTATAACCATATTTTTCTGCCATATATAAACGCCCGTTCTCGATAATAAAGTTGTCTATGTTTCCATAAGTGGCCTTTTCCCACTTTGGAGTACCTGTAGAAATATCGTATAAAGTCATTTTCGCTTCCTCTACAACTAGCACGTACTTTCCATCCGGTGAAACTATCGGTTTAGTGGCCTTCATGCCAAAAAACCATCTCTTATCAGTAACATTGGGAATTTGGTCCTCCGCTACATTACCTAGAGACTTTTCACATACCAACTCCAGCTGGGGTTTCAAGTTGGTATGCTTACTTTCGAATGCTTCTTTAGTCTTACCACACCCACAGGCAGCCAAAGCCAATACTACCAGTAACAAAACGATATATTTTTTCAAAACCTGTTGCCATATCACGATTATAACTCTCCTTTAACTAAAGATACTTATGTGCAATCCAATACAGGGGCAGCAAGGCTCGGTTGGTGAACATATTTGACACCGATAGGTAAAGCAGAAATTTACATGCCAAAATTACGAAAGTAGTGCAAAAAGATACCAGGACTATTACCCTGTCCCCTGCTTTTATTTTGATCTCATGCAATTCCGTTCGTTGTTCTGAGGCCCGAAAGGCACGGGAGTCAGCACTCCTGGCCATGTTGAAAGACTTTCGCACACAGTTAGCCAGGAGGGGAACCAGAGCCTGTACGGTTGTTTTATAAATACCATAACCCAATATAATACCTTTGAGGTCAAAGGGCCTATATTTACGTAACCGCTGGGAATTAATATTTACTCGCGCCTCTCCAAGAGTAATGGGAATAAAACGTAAGCAAGTCATTACCATAAAGGAAATGGCATAGGGCAACTTAAGCTTATTTAACCCTGTCAGTACCTTTATGGGGTCCTCCGTCCAAAAGATGAGCAAACCCAATGTCATCGGTGCAATCATGCGCAGGGACTGGGCTATTCCATAGATAAATCCCTCGTAATAGACAGCCAGTCCTTCCCACAGGCCGCCGATTATTGGCGTGGAAGGACATACTAGCCCGGGCGGCAGCAGGTAAAACAGGGGTGTCCGTGGATAGGCGTCATAAAAGACGGCTTGCACCCACATTATCCCCCACATGGTTAAAAATGTAATAATTAGCAGGGCCTTTATTTTGTCACCAGACAGTCGGGCCAATACTACCATACCCAGGACAACCAGGTAAACACAGGCCAGGGCCTTCCACTGGGTAAGGGCCATACCGAGCACAGCCACACATAAAAGCATTACCAGCTTGGTACGGACATCCAACTGGTAAAATAGCGTATCTTTTATTTCTGGCTCAATAAATTTAACCCTCATTACTCAATCACCTGCTTCAACTTATTCCCCAGGTATACCCCTAAAACGGCCCCCAGGGCAGAATAGATTGCCGAAACAAGGGCACTTACGTTAATATACCAGTCCGGGTAAAAAAGGCGATACAAATACATCCATATATAATAAAAGGTATAAGTAGAATAAATATGTTTGACAATAAAGATAATCCCCAGAATAGAAAATGTCCCTAAGCATTCTTGAAATGTCCTCTTTCCACTGGTAAACCCTGTTAAATACAGCAAGGTATCAGCAAGGACAGCATAAGAAAGCATAAGCAAAACGGTTATGGGGTTAAAGGTGCCGAAGGCCACACTCTGTAAGATAATCCTGACCACAGAGGAGATAATAACCACCCCTGGCTTTGACACCAGTAAAACCAAAGTCACCAGAAACATGGCATTGATAATGTCCCAGAAAATACCGGTAAAAATATGCATAAAAGGCCCTAAGGGACCTAAAAATGCCCTTGTTACATCGCCGAAGATAAACCAAGGAATATCTACAATGGAAAATTTCGCAGCTGTAAATAGAGCAATCAAGATAATTTCGCTTGTCTTCAGCTGTCCTATCCACTTTTTATGATTAAAGGCAAGTAATAACAAGCTAACCAAGGAGAGAAATACAGCCACCAGCCCGATAATTATTTGGATTTGGCTTTCCTTTTCTACATGCAGGTCAAATTCACGAGCCACTATATTTGTATTGGTACCGAAAAAAGAAACTTTTAACATGCCCCTGTAGATACCGGGCTTAACCGAATAGACATCAGCGAAAAGCGGCATTTTAAAATCTTGTGCAGTACCTGCACCTACACCAATTACGGTTTCCGGCACCGGTGGAGCGTCAGCCCCTTCTCTCTGAATATGCTCACCTCTAAAATAAGGAATTTCCCTACCGTCTTCGTCAAGTACTGAAAATTTTAAACGTAAAGGCAAGTTGAGTCCACTATTGTTCTCCACTACCCCGCAGACCATTCCCGCCGGTTTGTCATAGCTCTCTTCTTCTCCGAAAAGCCTGTGGAATGTGGAGAAAATATCTTCTTTTACCTTAATATAATTTTTTAACTCCTTTTTTATGGAAACTTTATGCGTCTGGTGCTGTATAGGATAAACTCCTTCATCAACTAAACAGAGACTACTTCGGATGCTCTCCAAATCCAGACAGGCCATATCCCTTTCAATTGTCTCTGTCTTATTACCTAACCTAGCCTGAACTTCTACCTTCCCAGACCCGGATGCTTTTGCTAAAATAATAAAGGACTCTTCTGCATATCCCGGGCCCATAGTTAACGGAATCAATAAATTATGACTATCAATCAGTTTTATTTTTTCTTTATCATAGGAGGTTACTTTCACCGTCTCTGGAAGGGTAACAGTTAAGCTCCCCTCCTTCCTATTATCCAGTAGCGCCCTCACTCCTACTTGGAGGGGAAATTCCAACCCTTTAACCATGTAGAATTTCCCTTTATTTCCCTGGGGTATTTGGACCTGCAAATATATACTCTTTTTCATCTCCTCAATGTTACTTTCCCCGACAGTTGCTTCCTTTTGGGCAAACTCTTCTATTTTAAAATCTTTTATTTCTGTATGCTTGATGGCATTTAAACCAAAACGTATATCTTTTACGAAAATTTCTTTTTTACCGAAATACCTTCGGTAGTCTTCCAATAGGTCTACTGATACAGTACCTTGTGGGAGTTCCAACATTGTGGGGACTATAACCCTCGGCACACCGTTTTTGTCAATAAATGTAGTTTTTTCAGCCCGGGGTATTTCACTCCCTTCCATTACATAGTAAATTGCATTGTTATCTGTGTACTCCACACGGGCCCAGACCTGACCGGTACCCTTCCAAGACCACTTCAGCTTTTTTGGGAACCTGCCTTCCTGAATAACCAGCTGAAAAACAGCTTGTCCCTTATCAGCCGAAACACCAGCCTGCCAGTGTAGGTTTCCTTCTACAGTCTTAAAACTTATGCCGGAGACGGCCGCTGCAGTTGGTCCAGCAGCAGCTACGTAAACCAAGTTGAACAGCACTAAAATTGCGGCTACTGCTAAAATTTTTATATTATTTAAATATCTAATCATTTCAAGCACCTGCTTTTACCCAATAGCTATTTAATTGCGCTTGGCCTATCCCTTTATGCAGATAGACCAAGCGCAGAGCTATATTAAGATTAAATCTACTAAGCTATTTAATTTTCAACATGTAGAGGGAGTGCTTGCCATGCTTTTCCGTTCCGACCCTGGTCGGCCACGTCGTTGCACAAATTACTTTATTGTCATCCGACGTATCCAGGCAACCGTAAATAATTGCCCCATCTGTATGATAATAGCCAATATATTGGTCCAGGGCGGATTCCTTAGTAACGTCAATTTCTTTCCCCTTACCCTTTTGAGTAAGGTTAAAAGCATAAACACCGCAATAATTGTAATCCATGGTATCCTCGTTATGAGCAGTACCCAAGATTAAATAATTTCCTTTAACGGACATATTTGTCGCCACACCGCCCAGCCGGAACTTCCACTTCAGGTTTCCGTCCAGGTCATATACCATGACTGAACCCGCTTCGGGGTGTTGAATCGGTGCTTTAGCGTTATAATCGGCACCTTTAACAACTGTCTTGGACGGGGCAATAACTAACCCATCATCTCCAAACCCAGCTACTTTGTCACCCCATACATTTGTACAAATGGTAGTATCGTTATGTTTCACCGGTTCAAAGGCAAGAAATTCATTGACCTTCTTACCGTCTTGATCTAAAACGTAGACCCTTCCGTAATTGGTAACTCCAACTATTTTATTACCAATGATAGTAACAGAAACATCTGTAGCGTCTGAATAAGCCAGTTCGTCTTCATGTCTAATGTCAAATTGCCATAGTTTTTTACCTGTATTTATGTCAAAAGCATGGATATACGTCGGGCCAGTAATATCATCACCATAGGTATAAGTTCCCATAACCAGTTTATTACCAATGAGCTGTAATTTGCTGTGAGCTGAAATACCGGGATAACCGTGGGATTCTATCTTCCAGAGGCGTTTTCCGTTTTGGTCTAAACGGAGCAATACTTCAACCTTATCACTGTTTTTCCCTACATTCCATCCGGTATATCCCTTTGCTATCAGCTTATCTCCAAATTGAGCTAAATTAATGTAACAACAATAGGAAATTTTAGCATCGGCAGGCATGTATTTCTCCACTATCGGCTTCAGGTCTTTCTGGACGTCATATTTCCAAAGTTCTTCGCCTGTCTTGGAATCTAAACAAATAATATAACCGTGCTCTTTTGGGCTCCCGTAGCTGCCTTTTTCCGTCAGGTACAGCCGATCTTGACCTGCCACATAATTATCAATACCACCATAAGTCGCCTTTTCCCAGATTCCTTCACCAGTGGTAGTATCAAATAAAGTCATCTTAGCTACTTTTACCACCAGTACATGCTTCCCGTCAGGAAAAACTACGGGCTTGGTAAAAGGAATTCCATAACTCCAACTTGATTTAGTAACATCCGGTATTTTATTCTCGGCAACACCACCCAGGGCTACTTCCTGTACTAATTCCAGCTGTGGTTTTAAGCTAGTGTGAGCCGTCTCGTTACTGATGGTTTCAGCTTTTTCTTGGCATCCACACAAAGAAAGAACCAGTCCCAACAGGGCCACAAGGATGCCGGTTTTAACCATTTTCGCCCATTCCATAATAATTTTTCCTCCTTAATACTGAATGAGTACTGAATGATTTTTAAAGTCCAAGTCTTTCCTTTGACTTCTCCTGGCTTTCTTCCAGTTCTCCTTCCACATCAAGATATACATCCCGCAAGTCCTCTTTCATTTGTGACGTTGTTTTCCACATACCCCTTTCAATGGCTTCAAGTAACCGCTCGGCAATGTTTTGCAGGGCATACGGGTTTACCTTTTTGAGCCATTCCTGCATCTCCTTATCCAGCGCATATTTTTGGGCTAATTGCTCATACATCCAATCTTCCATTACCTCGGCTGTAGCATCCCAACCAAAGACATTGTCCACAGCTCTGGAGATATCCGCAGCCCCTTTATAGCCATGTTTTTGCATACTTTTAAGCCATTTGGGATTGAGTACCCTCGACCGGAAGACATGCTTGGCTTCTTCTGCAGTACTCCTGGTCTTAACACGTTCAGGGTCGGAGCTGTCGCCGATATAAGCTCGGGGATTCTCCCCCTTAAAGGCCCGCACCGCGGCAATCATACCACCGTGATAGGAATAAAAATCATCGCTGTCCATCATGTCGTATTCCCGATTATCAACGTTCTGTAATGCTACATCCAACTGGGACAGGCGACGCTTAAAGATTTCGGGCACGACCTTACCGTACTGTTTTTTGCCGTACGCGTACCCACCCCAAACCACGTAAACTTGACCCAGGTCTTTCTCGTCCTGCCAGTTCTGAGCGTCAATCAAGTTACTCACCCCGGCACCATAGGCCCCAGGCTTACAGCCAAATATCCGGTAGCAGGCCTCTTCTTTAGCCTGTTCCGGGTCAATTCCCTCTTTAACCTTATTAGTAATTTCTTCTTGGACATGTTTGGCTATAAAGTTTTGGTCGGGGGGCTCATCTAAAAAGGCAATTTTTTCTATCGCTTCGTCCAACATGGTAACGATGTTGGGGAAAGCATCCCGAAAGAGACCACTAATCCGAAGGGTTACATCGATACGGGGACGTTTTAATTCCTCTAATGGGATAACCTCTATCCCCATTACCCGCCCACTTTGAGGCTGCCAGACGGGCCGGACCCCTAGCAAGTAAAGAATTTCTGCTATGTCGTCCCCTTTGGTACGCATAACTCCGGTACCCCAGATTACCATTCCAACGTTTTCTGGATAGTGACCCTCATCGCTGATATACCTCGCCAGCAAGTTATCGGCTAGTTCAACCCCCACTTTCCAAGCTGCAGGAGAAGGGATGGCCTTGGGGTCAACCGAATAGAAATTTCGTCCAGTAGGTAAAATATTAGCCATACCCCTGGTAGGGGCCCCGGACGGTCCCGGGGGAACAAATTGTCCCCCCAAAGCTTCCCGTGTATGTGTTAACTCATCAGTGGTAGCTGCTATACGACCTGCCAAAACCTGCGCTATATAAAGCAAGGTCTTTTCCACTCTTGGATCCGTCTGTCCTAAAATTTCCTCGCAAACAGAGTTTACCAGACATTCATCAAAATTAACTTCATTGAACCGGGATACGAGGTCCAGGGATAAATGGTGGATTTCTTCGAGAACCTGCCCGTTAGTTTTACCACTGGGATTTAACTTACCCCGGTTGGCTAGCAACTGCTCGTAATCATACCCCTGCATCTCGGCCAAGGATTGTCGCAAAGAAGGCACTTCGCCGTTGGCGAGCCTGGTAAGGGCCACCAGGAATTCTACCAATCTAGAACCAGTGGGCGGCTCCCCCAATATGTGCAGACCGTCACGTATCTGGGTATCCTTTAACTCGCTCAAATAGCCGTGCAACTCTTCTACAAAGGCCTCAAAGTCCGCCGGGGTATCATCTGTAGCCAACCCCAAGTCGTGGTTTAGCTTGGCCTCGCAAACCTTCTCCCAAACCAGCTTTTGCAAGTAAGGAAGTTTTGCCGGGTCCTGCGTCTTGGCCTGGTAATAATCTTCCAGCTGCTTTTCCACCTCTGCCATTTCCTCGTAGGTATCAGCGTTATGCATTACCGGAACCAGGTGGTCGATAATACAGCAGTAACTTCGCCTTTTGGCCTGCGTGCCTTCCCCGGGGTTGTTAATGATATAAGGATAAATATTGGGTAAGTCGGAAATAACCATGTCCGGGTAGCAAGAAGCAGAAAGGCCTACGCCTTTACCCGGCAGCCATTCCAATGACCCATGTTTACCGATATGCATTACCGCATCAGCCCGAAATACATCGCGTATCCACCGGTAATATGCCAGGTAGTGATGGGGAACGGGTAAATCCGGACTGTGATAAATACTGGTCGGGTCGTCCAAAAATCCCCGTGGCGGCTGAAGCCCGATAAAAATATTACCGTTAATAATCCCAGGAATAAGCAACTTGCCCCCATAGCAGAACACTTCGCCCGGCGGCTCACCCCAGGACTCTATCATCTTTTCCCTTACCTCCCCGGGCAGTTCTCGGAACCACCCGGAATATTGCTCAAGAGAAACACTGTCTACGGCCCGCTGCACCAATTCCTCCGGGCTCGCCCAGCGCCGGTCGTTGGTAACCCGGTCGAGTACATCCTTCATCAAAGCCTGCCCGTCTTCCGGCAGGTAATCCAACTTGTAGCCCGCCTCCTGTAAGTTGTGCAGAATATTCCATACCGAGGCCGGCGAATCCAAACCAAAGGCACACCCGATGTTATCATTGCGCGGAGGATAATTATGAAATATAATGGCAATCTTTTTTTTCTCATTGGGAATATGCCTTAACTTGGCCCATCGCAGGCTCAGGCTTATAAGTTTAGTAAGCCTTTCCGTAATGGGCAGGTATTTTGTTATACTGGCCCCGGTTACGGGATCAATTTCGGTAACTTCCCTGGCCGCCACCGGCACCGTAATCAAGGCACCATCAAATTCCGGCATGGCCACGCTAATGGAAACGTCCATGGGGTTTAACCCCTGCAGATTGCTTTCCCACTCATCCTTGGTACTCAGCGTCGTGATCCCCTGAATCACCGGGATCCCCAGTTTTTCCAATATACCCTTGTTTTCTCTTGCAACAACCTCTGAACGTTGTACGTTCATGGTAATTGAGAACATGAGTAAATTAATCAATACGTCAACTAAAGGCCGGCCATCCCGCATGAAATAATTCTCCAGAACCCAGGCCGCGCCCGGGTTACCCAAATCCGCGTCCTTTAAGGACTGTACAAAAACAGGAAGGACATTGGCATTTCGGGATTCGATTTCCCTGATTAAGGCATCGATAAAAGCAGTATTACCGCTGGCCCAGTAGTTTCTGTGAAACCAAAAACCTACGGTTAACCTTCCGGGAATATATTTTTTTCCAGGTATTCCTCCAGGGTAGGCACGCCCGCAAAATCAGGGTGATAAATACCGTCCCACGGGAGTGGCTGCGGATCTTGAACAGGAAAGTCCGCCCCTGCCAGCTCATTGGCCAGAAAGAGAAGAAGGTTATAATAATTTTCTATACCACTGTTTTTTATATAAGCCGTAATTTGCTTCTGTTGTGCGGCTGAAACACTGGTATACTCTTTCACTGCAGGAATGTCTTCAGCAGAACTGGGCTGGATATGCACCTTTACTTTGCCCTGCAAAGTTCCCATAATATCAGCAAAGCCGGGACAGCTTTCCTCACCCCCGTGTAGATGAAAAAGGGCCACATCCGCCTGGGTAGCAAATTCTATAAATTGTGTCCATTCAGTGGCCCCCTCCAAATCCACCCGCGAGCGGGCCTGTAATTCTATTACCTCTCCCTTTTCACTCCTAATCCTTTTTACCGCTTCGGTTAAAGGGATTAGGTCACTCTCAACTGCCGTAAAAAATGCTACTTTCAAAAGCCGGAAAACCTCCTTAAACATTAAACATTTACATGCCAATCACTTCATCAAGTACTCGTGTCTCTACAACCTGAGCTGGACTGCAGTCTTTAGAAATCCTGCCATCATCCATAACTATAATCCGGTTGGCATATTCAAGCGCTATTTCCAGGTCATGTGTAATAAAAATTACCGTACGTCCCTGCTTTACCAGTTGACGACAGACTTCCATCAGTTTTCTAATATGATAGATATCCTGGCCGCTGGTAGGCTCGTCAAGCAAAATAACCTGTGGGGTCATAGACAGAATAGCCGCGATGGCACACCTTAGTCTTTGTCCCCCTGACAAAGTTTGAGGGTGATAATCTTTGAAAGAATCTAGTTCCATAGTATCTAAAAACTCAGTCACTCGCCGGGCAATTTTTTCTTTGGGCATTTTTAGATTTTTGGGACCGAAGGAAATCTCTTCACAAACTGTATCACAGGTAAGCATTAAGGAAGGGTTCTGAAATACTATCCCCACCGTACCGGCCAGCTTATAGGCATTATACTTTTTTGTAGGCTTACCTGTAATTTTCACACTGCCCCTTTGAGGTCTATATATCCCAGCCAGATGATGCATTAGAGTTGATTTACCACTGCCGTTATTTCCCATTATCCCAACCATTTCACCCTCATAGATATCCAGGTTCACACCTTTTAAGATCCATTTTTTCTCACGGGAAGATTTCTTGTTTTCATAAGAAAACCACAAATCCCTTATTTCTACTGTTTTTCGGCCATCCGATAGATTACTCCGTGTCTGTGTCCGGATAGTATGTCCTCCCAGCCAATTCAAACTGTCCTGCTGCCCGACTATCCGGGGAATGCGTAGTCCGAGTTTCTTAAAAAGAGCTATATGTTTAAAAGCCTTACCGACCGGCTCATTGAGAACAATTTCACCTCGATCCATAACTACGACCCTATCGGCCCACCGGGCCACTTCGTGAATCCGGTGTTCCACCATAACTATGGTCATCCCCTCATCACTCAGTTTCTTTACCACTGCAAGGACCTCTTTGGCCCCCCGGGGGTCCAGTTGGCTGATTGGTTCATCTAATACAAGGACCCTTGGTTTTAGCGCTAGGACTGAAGCTACGGCGACCCTCTGCTTTTGTCCCCCCGACAGCGCATTGGTGGTTGTATACATATAGTCTTTCATACCCACTTTTTCCAGGGCCCATTCTACTCTTTCCTTGATCTCCTGTCGGGGAAAACAAAGATTTTCCGGTCCAAAAGCAACTTCATCCATAACCCTGGTGGAAAAAATCTGCTCATCGGGGTTCTGGAATACCAAACCAACTTGCTTAGCCAAAACCCTGATCGGATATTCTCTTGTATTCATACCGTTAATAATCATATCTCCATGAAATTCCCCTATTGACTCATGGGGAATTATGCCGTTTAAACACTTCAGCAGGGTCGATTTTCCACAACCCGTCGAGCCGGTTAATAAAACAAATTCTCCTTGCCTAATATTTAAAGTGATATTCTTTATCGCCCAATCATCCCTGGTTGGATAGCGGTATGAAAGGTTTTTAATTTCAATCATCATCATGCACCTTCTCGCTAATTACGGGTATGAGTATGCGAGTGTGCATGAATATGAGCATTGTGACCGCCCATCACACGCTCCAACTTTTGCCGGTCGATGTCCAGCTCCTGGAAGGGCTTGCGCCGCATCCGGTGCAGCAAGACCAGGTCAACCGACTGACGTATGTCTTCTTCGGTAACTTCCGTCCTGCCGTTCAATGCAGCCATGGTTTTGGCGGCCTTCATCATCACCAGGTCGGCCCGGTGTCCATCCACTCCCATTTCAATGGCAATTTGGGCAATAAGGAAAAGCATTTCCTCGGATATATTCACCTGCAATAAGATTTCTTGGGCGGTTACGATTTGCTGGCGAAGCTTTTCTTCTTCCGCTTCCCACTCCAAAGCAAATTTTTCCGGGTTCTCTTCAAAGGCGGCCCTCCGCTTGATAACTTCCACTCTAAGGGCCGGGTCAAGGATACCGGTAATATTGACACACAGCCCGAAGCGGTCTAAAAGCTGGGGCCTTAGTTCTCCTTCTTCTGGATTCATGGTACCTACCAGAATGAAATTGGCCGGGTGGGTAAAGGATACGCCTTCACGCTCCACGGTGTTTACCCCCATGGCAGCGGAATCTAAGAGGACGTCAACTATGTGGTCATCTAATAAGTTAACTTCGTCCACGTAAAGAATACTCCGGTTGGCCTGAGCCAGCACCCCGGGTTCAAATTGTTTTTCTCCTTTTTTGAGGGCCTGTTCAATGTCCAGGGTACCTACTACCCGATCTTCGGTAGCCGATACGGGTAGGTCCACTACCCGCATTTTGCGCCGGGTCCGGGGCAGTTCCTTACCGGCCTTTGCACGTTCCCAGCATTGTCTGCACATGGTGGTTATGTCATCGGGGTCACAACCGAAGGGGCAGTCAGAAACCACCTCTATCTCGGGCAATAGCGCCGCAAGGGCCCGCACGGCAGTAGATTTAGCCGTACCTTTTTCCCCACGAATAAGGATTCCGGAAAGTTTGGGATTTACGACGTTGAGCAAAAGTCCTTTTTTTAGTTCTTCTTGCCCAACAATTGCAGCAAAAGGATAAACTTTTTTTACACTCATTTTTTTGACCACCTTTTTCAGGTTTTATTTAAAATTGCGTTTACTCCATTTGTTTTACGGCTTGTACTAAGGTATCCGCCTTCAGATCATCGATTTTATAGTAGTCTGCACCTAAAGCACCGGCCAGTTCACGGGCCAGGCCAAAGGTAAGAAAGCCGTTTTTTTCTACATCGATGACCAATGTTTTAATTCTTTCCTCTTCGCAGATTTTTCCGGCTATGTGCCGTGCTTCTACCAAAGGTTTATCGTTACCCATGCTTACGTTGCCTTTACCGTCGGAAATAATGATTAGCAAGGGCGAGATATCAGGATCCTTGTTGAGATGGGCTTTAGCCACTTCATAAGCTTTGGCCAAGCCTGCCGAAAGTGGTGTTTTTCCACCTGTTGGTAATTCCTGCAGCAGTTTGTGCCCCATTTCCACGCTGTTGGTAGGCGGCAGAAGCACTTCTGCTGTATTTCCCTTGAAAGCCACCATGCCAATTTTATCCCGTTTTTGGTAGGCATCGAGGAGTAGGGACAGGATGGCCCCCTTAGTCTCTACCATCCGCTGCTGAGCACCCATGGACCCGCTGGCGTCTACCACGAAGAGCAAGAAGTTACCGATACGTTTTTCCCGTACTTTTTCCCGGATATCTACAGTTTCAATGGTAATGGCCACATCTTCCCGGCAACGATACAACTGGTAAGGGGCTGCAGCCCGCATGGTAGCGTCGAAAGCCAGATCGTTGTTACCCCGCTGCATGGTACTGCGCACGTATCGTCCCGCCCTAGAGGCAGTCCTGGTGCGGGAGCGGCGCCCGGAACCTTTACGCAGTATCCGATCCCGTTCCCGGGCAATGCGTTTTATGGAAAAGGGTAAACCCACGTTAAAAACTTTTTCCTGAGGTGCCGGAGGAGGACTATCCAGATCTTGTCCATCCTCGTCTTCCTGTTTATCTTCTTCTTGCGGCTCGGACTCTTCCGATTCCCCGTTTGTCTGTTCCGGCGGCGGAGATAATTCCTCCGTTTGGTCGGTAGGTTGGTCGGTATTATCTTGTTCTTGTACCTGTTCTTCCTGTTCTTCCTTTTCTTCCGGCTGTTCTTGTTTTTCTTCGGGCTGTTCTGGAGGCGGCGGTGGCGCCTCCCTCATGCGGTGGGAAAGTACTAGTTCGGCAACTTCGTATACATCTTGTTCCGTTACCTCTGTCCTCCCGTACCAGGCCGCGATAGTGCGGGCAGCAGACGCCATAGTAATGTCGGCACGATGCCCGGCTACCAGTGCTTCCAGGCTCAGCCTGGCTATCAGTTCGATCATTTCGGTAGAGATATTTACCATAGACAACCGCTGCCGAGCAGAAACAATGCGCTCTCTTAATTGCTGTTCTTCCGCTGCCCACCGGGCAATAAAACCACGGGGGTCAGCATCAAAGGCTTCACGCCGTTTGGCAATTTCTACCCGCTCTTTAGGGTCCATAACCCCCTCAACCTGCACACACAGCCCGAAACGGTCCGTTAATTGCGGACGTAATTCTCCTTCTTCGGGGTTCATGGTACCTACGAGTATAAACTCCGCCGGGTGGGAATACGAAATTCCTTCCCGCTCCACCACGTTAATTCCCATAGCGGCCACATCCAGGAGTATATCTACGATGTGGTCGTCCAGGAGGTTTACTTCATCAATGTAAATAATCCCGCGATTGGCTTTGGCCAGTATGCCCAGTTCGAAGCGTGGCTTGCCACATTTAATGGCATATTCAAAGTCCAGGCTCCCCACCACCCGATCTTCGGTGGCGGATACTGGTAGGTCGATTACCTTTACTTGGTCAGTTGTCTTTTTCAATTGTCGTCCGGCTTTAAGGCGGGCGCGGCAAAATTCACAAAGGTGGGCGAGGTCCTGGGGGTCACAATTATAAGGACACCCCAATACCACTTCTATCTCTGGGAGTAAAGCCGCCAGGGCTCGCACCGCCGTGGACTTAGCAGTCCCTTTTTCCCCGCGTATCAAGATACCACCCAGGCGGGGGTTAATAGCATTCAAAATCAGGCCTTTTTTCATTTTTTCTTGGCCGATAATGGCAGTAAATGGATAAACAGTTCGTTGAAAGGTATTCATAACAGGTCTCCTTAACAGGGGATTTTTCCCTTTTTGAGCCTCGTATTGAAACTCCCAAATTTAAAACTCTAAGGTTAATAACTGCAATTCGCATTTAAATTCGATTGCAATCAAGCTAGCTACTTACCGAAAGTAAAAGAAGCTATCTTGTTGTCGTTATCCCAATCAAGATCTCCCCCGAAAGCCATTTTCAGGCCACGAAGAGTTGCACAAGTATAATCGTTAATAATCCTGGCCCCCTGATCAACAGATATTTCACAACCGTTGATAATAATTTTGTCCTCGCCAATAGGGAAGGCTACGATCCTACCGTTTTTCATGAAGCACGCCATCTTGTTGGTAGCATCCCACATCTTCTGCAATCCGAGGACATCACAGAGCAGGTTAACCTGTACCAGGGTACGGCCGTTTATTACATAGACACCTTCATCTCCAAGTGCAAAAGAAGCTTTAACTATACTGTCATCAACAACAGTAGCGTTAGCCACCTCAAACAATAAGGAATCATCGCTTTCGGTATAAATATCAAGTTTTACGTCTCCAGGTAAGACAAGACTTTCAACATCATACTTAATATTAGAAATCTCGATGGTGCTGGCAGATGAGCTTTTTTCGTTAACGTTTAATACGAGAATGTTTTTGTCTTTTACATTGACGCTCACGTCAATGTCACCTTGGGTTACCTTAACTGACGGGGTTCCATTGAATTCAATACCGGAGGGCAGTTCCATGTAAACAGCCTCGTTGATGGTTTCCGCATCCGCTTCACTTATGATCAATTTGCCGGCGGCCTGTTCGAAGGCCCCACCCTGTATTTCGGGCTTTTCAGCCGTTACGGTAAACGGTTTTGCAAACTTGCCGATAACTATTTCCTGCCCGTCCCTGTCTTGACCGCCAACGGTCAGTATTATGTCTCCTGTTTCTACGTCGTTATCGCACGTAACGTGAATGTTTTTTATCTTAACGGGACCCCCGTAACCGGAACTAATCTCGTAGTATACAGAACGGTCGTTATTATAAATTTGAACATTGCTCTGATTGCCATCAAATTCAGGTAAATCATTTTTATCGAATTTACCTTTGTTCAAGGTCAGGGTGATAATATCCCCGTCCGGCCAATACTTGAAACTGGCATCCAGCTTTTTATCACTGCCCGCATAAACAACGGTATCGTTGTCTTTTATTTCTTCAATGGTCCCGGCTTCATCGACTACCTTACCAATAACTAACTCGGTTTCTTCTACCTTGGTATCTTCTTTACTGCTGTAAACTTTAATTTTGATATCACCGCTAACGATGGGACAAATATCTACTTTGGGAGTAAACTCGATTTTGCCCGGAAAACCTGAAGATGGATCCTTTATTTCGAGATAAACGATTTGGTCGTTATTACCGAAATATACGTCTTGCTTAACACTAATTCTGGTAGTATCAACTTGGCTAATATCAATACCATTGCTAAAAGTTACGTCATCAGTAAGAATTTTGAAGTAAATCTTTTCGTTATCCGTAAATTCACCTGCTTGTCCTTCTTGCAGGGTGATTTTAGCAAGCTCACGTCCAGCTCCCCAGGTTATCTTTTCGGGATCACCGGCGGTTATAGAGGTGGTAATACCGGATACTCTGGCAATGGTAACATCTTCGTCCTCGGTCCAGACAATTTTACCGCTATCAGTAAAACAAATAACTTCTATGGTTACGTCTACATCACCGCTGAAATCATCAGCAATGTCCAAGCCGCCATTTTTACTAAAATCAAATTCGAACTTACTGTTGTCAGTCCACTCGCCGGCATTAGTTTCAATCTCACAATAATTTGAGTCAGCGGTTATAAGGTTAGGTTCACTTAAATTTGAACTATACATAATCAATTTGTCCGAATCCAAGTTACCAACATCATCGGCACTCGGAGTATTGGCAAACTCTACACCGTCCGGCAAGCTTACCTGAATAACTAGTTTGTCAAGTCCACTACCATCAAAACCACTAACGTCTGTAAAGTCATTTTTATATACCACACTTACCGTACTACCCTCAACTCCGTCTCCAGCGCTTACGCACTTGTAAAGGCTACCGTAGATATCCACCTTACTCGTAGTGCCAAACGCCGTGCCTGCCGGTAATATTACGGTCATTACAAACAAAAAGACAAGTAACAAAGAGAGACGTCTATTATGAACCTTGTACATCCTTTTACTCCCTATTAGTCTTGGAACCTGATACGTTTTTCCAAAATCAACCTCCGAATCTCCAAGTCATCGCATATTAAAAAATCCCCAGCCTACGATACAGACTGGGGAATTATTTCGATTATAAAAACAACCGAACTACTCCCTATCCGCGTAGGCAGCTAGTCCTGCAAGACAGGTAGGTCTCCTGGCTCGGGTTCTTCGTTGTCTTATGTCTTCCCGGGTAATGCCCCAGTGACTTTATATAAGACAACTCCCCCTCACAGTGGCGGGACCGCGCCGGGTTTTCACCGGCTTCCCTTTTAAGCCGTGCCCTCTCGAGGCAACAGCACCTGTCCTGAAATAATATTTAAAACTATTTTATTGTTCTATCAACATATTCGGTATGTTGTTGATAACTCCTTCCATAAATGTAATTTTTTATCAAGTCCTTTAAAGGCCTTGACTTCTAACCTGCCTTTTATTATAGAATCCTGTCCTATCAGACCGAAATATATGGGTAAGTTAAGACACAATTACTTGATAATAGCAACAAAAAAAGACCTTATACTAACACCTCCCTTAAAAACTCCCCGGGTGGGTTAGAATAGGTCGTCCATACTGGTCCCGGCGCATCGTGGATTTCCAGTTGCTTTTCCCCTTTGGAAACCACTTGCCTGACCCACTGGTAACATTTAAGCCTGACCCCTCGGGGCCAGACACCTACAATATGAAATTTAAACCCCCGCTCCAAAACGAACAGGGGTAAATACCACTTCCCCATCCTGCGTAGGGAGCGTTTACGACAGCAAGCAACAGGTCTCCTGGCTCGGGTTCACCGTTCCCCCACGCCTTCCCAGGCTTTAAACCCAGTGGCCTTAAGTGAGGTCACTCCCCCTTACAGTGGCGCGACCGCGCTGGTTTTTCACCAGCTTCCCTTGAAGCTCACTCATTTATTTCGATTGCCTTTTATTTTATTCAACAAATTATACCAGAATCCTCCCAGGAAAAAATTTTTTATTTAAAATTTTTTTATTTCGATCCTTTACTCAACTCTTTAACTATAAACTGATTTATCACCCGAATAAACAACCTGCTCAAGTAACCCACTGGATCCTTCACTTTCTCTTCAGCAAAACAAGCTTCTTCTCCAGCATATCCCTGAATAAGTCTAGTCCCAGCCTCGAGAACCGTTTCAGCTGGTAACAACCCCCATTCATATTCATCCCACAAATGGATTAGACTTGCTGCCAGAGCTACCAGACTGGCTTCCCCTTCAATTTGGTGCAGGTATTGCAGATAACTATCCTGGTCCAGTTTCAGCCCATCTTCCCCTACCTGTTGCCAGAAATCTTCCTCCTTGATACCATACCTATCAAGACGTACCAAAAAACTATACTGGCGCCGGGGATTAAGACCAGTCTCATTTTCTAAGGCTTTTTTGACGGCTTTCTTCACCGTCACCCCAATTAATTCCCCTAGTTTGGAATGCTTACCAGCGTCAGTAAAATAGTGGGGACTTTGAGGATTAGCAACAGCAATAATCTGGTCTGTACCCGAACCTGTGGCAATTCCCTGGGAATAACGGCTGGGTGCCATGAGTTCTTGTAAGGCAGCAGCTTTGGCTTCTGTGGCTGTAATAAGGGAACGTATCAGGGTATGGGGAGGTAGGTTTCCGTCTATGAGCAGAATAATATTAATAGTACCAGGTACAAAAAGCCACTCTCCATTAATTTCGTAATAATAAGCACTATCTCCGGCTCGTCCACCATTAACGTCAATTCCTCCGGTAACAATAGCTGTAACTTCTAATTCACGAAATCTGGTAGTTTTTATGCAAGCATTTTCCATCTTAGCAGCTGTGAGTAACCCGGCTGATTGATAATCAGGAAGGTCTAACTTATTGATTAAAAATTTTAAATATCCTTCAGGACTTCCTCCAGGAAGGCTGGTAGGATCATGTTTATCAGATGGTAGATGATGATTAAATACAACTCTCATGTCTTCCTGGTAACCACCATTAACCCTGGCTGTACTTACTACCCGACGCGGCCCGGGAAAATATATAATAAGGGTGTTGTCTCGTAGGTGAACTTTTTCCCCGCTTTTTAGTTCATAAAGCATCATCTTTGTCACCTTCTATCTGATTGGCCTTTTATACTTAGTAAATAAAACATTTATTTGCTTTAGTTTATCCTGCCATTCTTTAACGTCTGCGTCATTCATCACTTCAATGGTTCCTGCCTGAATTTCTCCCTTTACTTCACCTAAACGTTCTTCCATTTCACCCTCTAACTCCAAATAATTAGATTTTAATTCTTTAAGAGTCTCATGGTCTGCCTGCCATTTTTCTCTCTGATAAAGCTCTAAAAACCTCCTAGCTATTTCTTCTATAGCAAAAGGGTTATTTTCAAGGAACCATTCTCGCATCTTAGGATCGTTGATATACTCCTCTACCAGCCTATCAAGAACATTATCTTCAAAACTTTGGGTCAAGCACTGCCATTCAAACACGTTTTGCAGCCTTTCCATTAGCTCAGCCGCACCACGATAGCCTTTTTCCTTCATACTCTCTTTCCAAAGAGGATTAAATAGTTTTTTATCCAGTGTTTCTCGCAGTTTTTCATCCAAGGGACTTATCTCAACCTGCTCCGGGTTCTCTCTCGAACCATGGTACTGTTTCAGGCTCTTGTCTTCTAGTACCTTTCTGACTAATCCAAATCCTCCTTGAACAGAAGCACCAAAACTGCAGGAAAGCATATCGCACCTCTTAGAAATTGCCACATCATATGCTAATTGGGCCCTTTTCACATTTTCAACGAATTCACGTGTTGCGGGTTTGCCATTTAAAGATTTCCCATAAGCGTAAGAAGAAAAATATACAAAGGTTTTGGCCAGATCTGTTTCATCTTTCCAGGCACTGGCCTTAAGGGCTAGATCAACTCCGGCACCATAACTGCCCGGGGGATCGCCAAAAATTCGTATAGTTGAATGCCTTTTTCTCTCACTTTCCTCCATATCCTGCAGGACCTGGGCTATCTTTAAGGTGTGTTTTTTAATATAATTCAGGTCATCCGGTTCAGACAATGCTGCTGCCTTACACACTGCAGTATCAATCAGTTCCACCGCTTCTGGATAACAATCTCGCAGTACCCCTGAAATCCTAACAGTTACATCAATTCTCGGCCTTTTTAACTGCTCTAAAGGAATTACTTCCAGGTCAATTACTTTACCATTTCCATCCCACATCGGTTTGATACCCATCAGATATAAAATTTGAGAAAGCTGTTCCCCCTTGGTCCTGGAAATATCAAGGGAAATCATATTCATAGCCACCTTTTCCGGATAATGCCCTTCATCTGCCACAAACACTTCTATAAGCTGATCAGCAAGCTTACATCCAACCTCCCAGGCAGCCCTTGTCGGAATCTTTTCAATATCCATCAAGTAAAAATTTCTCCCGGTAGGTATGATGTTTTTTCCGTTATCATCAGGCATTCCGGAAGGTCCGGGAGAAACATATCCCCCGTTAAGTGCTTTAATCAAGTTATCCATTTCATTTGGTACCAGAGTCAACCTGCTATAAATTTCCCGAACTTCTACTGACAGGTCGTCTAATATATTTTTTAATTCCTTATCTAACATTTCATGACAAATTTCTTCAGCAATAATACTGCCAGGCCTTTGAAGAGTGATCGCCTTAATTATAAAATTGTTTAAAAAATGATGTAGATCATAATCGTCCTGCCACTGTTTTCGTAAACAAGTTATTAATTTTACGTCAGATTGTAATACTTCTTTAATATACCAAAGGGCATCTTCCTGTGTTATCTCCCCACCATAGACATGTAACTTTTCAAACTGAGGATTGCAAACAGATTGCACTAAAATTTTCTTTAATTTCTGTAACCCCTGGTAAAATGTCTCTGCTCTATCCAGTACCGTTTTTGCTCCAGGTATCCTCAAAACCTGTTCTCGTATCTGAGTTTCTAGTTCTTGAATTTGTCCACTCCTTAAACTCAAAGCATCAAGGTATTCAGTAATTAAATTGATCAACTGTAGTACTTCTGTATCCCGCACTCCATAAATGGATGGCAAATGGTCTAAAATTACTGCATTAGTCCTTCTTTTGGCCAGAATACCTTCCGTCCCAACTCCTGCATTGTAAATATAAAAATTGGGGAGAGTGCCAAGAACCATGTCCGGGTAGCATTTCTTGGACAATGCATTTACTTTACCGGGCAGAAACTCTAAACTCCCGTGGGTACCTATATGTAAGACCGCATGGGCTTTTAAAATTTCTTCTACATATTTATATGTGGCCAGATAATGGTGCGGGGGTGGGCAATTGGGGTCCTGCAGTATTTTACAAACTTCACCGGTACATTTAGCTCCATAACACCCCCGCTTAGGCTGGACTAAAACTGTTATGTTGCCGAAATTAACACCTGTAATAATTAGATGATTATCATAAACCATCCCTTCTCCCGGCGGTGGTCCCCACGTTTTCTCCATTTCTTCCTGGGATCTAGGATCAAGTTTTTTATAATATTGGTAGTAACCTTGATCACCTTGTAAAGGCATTTGGTGAAGACAACCATGGCTATCTAATATATCCTCAACTGAAGTCCAGCGAAAATCTGAATAGGCTTTTCTCTCCATAATTAACCTGTGTAATTTACTGCCATCTTCCGGGATATTTTCTACTGTCCAACCCTGATTTTGCAGTTTCTTTAAAATCATAACAGTGGTATCAAATACATCCAGCCCTGCTCCCATACCAATAGTGGCTTCTACTCCTGAGCATGGGGCATTGTGAATAAAAATGGCTAATTTCTTTTCTTGAGTCGGAGTATGTTTTAATTCAATCCATTTCTTTACCCTCCGGGCAAACTTGTTTACCCGATCAGGAATTGGATGGGCTTTACCTTTTTTGTCCCGGCAACCAATAATAATAGGTTCTATCATACCCTGGATTTCAGGCACCGTAAAAGCCCATGGTATTTCCAACATTAGACCCTGTTGATTCTCTTCCCAATTTTCCTTACTGCTCATAAAGCTGATCAGTGGCCTAAAGACAGGGATATTTAATTTCTTCATTTTATCCACTGCTTGTCCAAAAAGATTTCGACCTGTATTGCCACTTCTTAAAGCAAATACCTGGAGATTGATTAAGGCATCTATAACCAACCGATCGTTACAGGAAAAATAGTCTTTTGTAATATCGTCAAAATCTTTCGTGTTTAATTCCGGTCCTGCTGGGCCATAGCTAAACACTGGTACTATTCGTAAACCCAATTGTTCCAATTCATTGATTAATGCTTTTTCTACTTCTAGGTTATCAGTAACCCAACTGTTTCGGTGGATAAGTAAGCCTACCCAAGGCCCTTTATCACTGCCTTGACAAGTTTGATACCACTGGGAATAACTTTCCCAAGAAGTAAAAACCATTTCTGAATCAGGGTGGAAAATACCCTCAAAAGCAACTGGTACAGGTTTAGCCGCCGGGGGTACATCTACTATTCCCAACACTTTATTCCCAATATAGTGTAAAGCATTAGTCAGGTTTTCTGACCCTCCGAAAATAAAGTAACGGTTTATTTCCTGAATGCTTGTTAAATCTACATTATTGAAAATCCCGGCTTCAATCATTTCAGTGCTAATGGGTATAATAGGCATAGTCCCAGCTTCGCTTTTCAGCTTCTGATAAAAATCTTCTCGTTTTCCATTCCAATAATGGTCCTTTATAATTACCGCCCGGGCTTGCTGTTTAACATAGTCCAAGACTTTTTGTCTCTGTTTTTTCTCTTCCAAAAAAGATCCAGGAAAAAACTTCATTTGCATAAACTTAAATGTAGTAGATACTTTAACTAATTCATCTTGCTCAGAATCAAATCCTATAACGACTATAATACATTTTTTCAAACTCAATCCCTCCCCCTAGGGACTCTCCTCACTTCATCTCGTAATGGACCTTTTAACAGCTCTTTTAACAGTTATCAGTTAATTTTTCAAGTAAGTTACGTCCTTCCTGAAATCCGAGAATCATCGCACTTTTTTTACAACTACCACAGCGGCAATAAACAATAGCACTGCATAGGCTCCTAGCACTGCCAGGGATATGGGTAGGAGTCCTTGTCCCTGAGCCAATGCCCGTAAAGCATAGCTGGCGTGGGTCAAGGGCAAAGCTTTAATAAGATAAGCTACACCCTGGGGCAGATACTCCGGTAAGAAAAAGGTACCGCTTAAAAAGGACATGGGCAAGATAACAAAAGTTGAAAAGTTGGACATATCCTCATGGGAGTTAATAGTCATAGCCGCAACCACTCCTAGGGAGGCGAAAATAAAGCAAGTCAAAATTATTACCAAGAAAAACCAATGATTAAGAACCAGTTTGGCCCCAAATAAAAATGCCAGCCCCAGGATAATTAAAGAAGCAATCAGGCCACGTACCGTACCTGCTAGAACGTTACCCAAAACAAAAGAGCCGGCGCTAAGAGGAGCAATCAAGTATTCTTCTATGGTTTTATGATATAAGCGGCTAATGTTCAAGGAAATGCCTATAGCGTTAAAACTGGTGTTCATAGCTGAAAGGGCAATTATGCCGGGGACCACAAATTCCATATAGTTACCCCCATTAATGCGGATACCCCGGCCTAGGCCCCAGCCAAAAGCTACCAAGTACAACAAGGGGCTTACCAAACGTGAAGCTAAAAACTTATAGAAAGTGCGTTTTAAAACAATCATTTCCCGCCAAAGGACAGTATAAAAGTCCACCTCAATCCCCTACCTTTCGTCCAGTTAACTCAATAAATACATCTTCTAGGTTAGTATCACGAATTAAAACATTGCTTTTGACTTGGCCGGCATAATCCAAAGCTTTTTCTCGGGAGGAAAAAAGTTTATAACCTGTTTCTGTATCCTCAAAGGACTCTACGGCCACTTCCCCTACTTTTCTTTTCAACTTCTCGGGCGTATCCAGGGCAATCAATTGTCCCCGATCCATAATGCCCACCCGGTGACAAAGTATCTCTGCTTCTTCAATGTAATGGGTAGTCAAAAGTACGGTCATACCTTCATTGTTCATTCGGCGGATCAAATCCCAGATTTTGCGGCGGGTATGGGGGTCAAGACCCACAGTAGGTTCGTCTAGAAAAAGGACTTTCGGGTTGTGCATCAGCGCCCGAGCAATCATCAGCCGGCGCTTCATTCCCCCCGAAAATTTACTTACCAGATCATCTGCCCGTTCTTGCAGTTCCACATAATCTAAGAGTTCCTCAATCCTTTTCTGCCGTTCTGCAGTAGGTTGCTTATATAGACGACCATGTAGCTCCAGGTTTTCCCGGGCCGTAAGTTCCTGGTCTAGGTTCATCTGTTGGGGAACCACACCGATTTCTTGCTTTACCTTATTTAAATCCCGAGTTACGTCATAACCGTTGATCAGGGCCTTACCGTCGGTAGGCCAAGTCAACATTGTCAACATCCGTATAGTGGTAGTTTTGCCAGCACCATTGGGGCCGAGCAACCCAAAAATTTCTCCTCGTTTAATATGAAGGTTTAGCCCGGCAACGGCCACAATATTACCATAATGCTTAGATAATTGCTGTAACTTAATCACTTCATAAGTACCTCCTGTAGTTTCTCCTGATCAATATACATCTCCCTTAAAAGTTGGCTATGAATGTAGTGAAGCAAAGCCATTTTCCTTTATCCATTCCACAAAAACTTTTCTTAACTCACAGTCTCCCTCATAGGCAACATCCACCCGCCCGGTATAAGAATAAGCACGGGCCAGGCAACCCCCACCGCAGAGCGTTCTGTTCGGGCAGTCTTGGCAACCTTTTATCTCCATAACTTTACGCCCCCACCACGGCTCCCCTACCACAGCTTCTGAGAGGGAAAAGTTAGGGTCCATAATGTTGCCCAAGTAAAAATCCGGTAACCCTCCTAGGGAAGCGCAAGGGTAAACAGCACCGTCAGGTAACACCGCCAGGGACTGGCCTGTGGTAGCATAACAGTAATGTTGTCGCTCCCTGCCATGAACCAGTAGGTATTTTAATCTTTCAACCTCTCGAAATTTTATCACCGGTCCACCCAGGTGGGCTATGTCCCTAGCCCGTTCAAGGGCCGCCCTGACCTGGCGGCGAATTAGGCCCACGTTTGGAGCCATAATCTGACCTTCCCGACCCCTGCCCAGGGAACGTAATAAGTCCAGGGACAAGCCATGAACGTTACCAAGGTATGCGGCCAGTTCCACCAGCCTGGGTAGCTGGGACGTACTTGCAACCGTTAAAACTGCCGTTAGGCCTACTTTTACCCCTTCAGCCGCCAGGTTTTGTAATCCTTGGATTGTTGCCAGGGTAGAACCCTTGCCCCCGGCAAAAGGACGTAAGGCATCGTTTACATCAGGCAGACCATCAAGGCTTACACCTAGGGCCAAGCCCATTTTTTTTAACTCCCGTACCATCACCGGACTAAGTAAAGTACCGTTGGTTTGTAACTGGAAAGTAACTGCTAGATTGCAGTTCTGTACATATGCCACTACTTTTTTGATAAGAGGCAAATTTAATAGCGGTTCACCGCCGGAAAACTGGATTTTAAAGTGGCGACTACGAGCAGTAACATAATCCACCGCTCGCCGGGCTACTTCCCAGGACATCTTTCTTTTACTCTCACCGCCCCGGGCATAACAATAACAGCAGGATAAGTTGCAGGCATCAGTTACACGTAAAATAAGCATTTTAATTATTTCGGCCATCACTATTCCATCCTGTTTTTTTACCTTTACCAAGGTCGGCATGACCCAACCTCAGCATGATATACTAAACCTTTACTCTATCTTAACCTCTCTTACAATTTGGACAAAAAAGAAAAACTCCACCTACCCTGGTGGAGGATTTCTTCTGCTGTCGTCATTATATTTAAGCAAAATAATAACCACCTCCCTATCCGCGTAGGTTGGCCAGTCTCCGAAAACAGGCAGGTATCCTGGCTAAGGTTCATTGGCACCCCACGTCTTCCCAGGTTAAATAACCTAGTGACCGTATGTGGAGTCCCTCACCATCACAGTGGCGAGACCGCGCCGGATTTTCACCGGCTTCCCTTTTAACTTTTACCCCTCGGGGCAAAAGCACCCGTTTCTTGGATAATTTACTATTTAATTCTTATGTCAAGTTTAGCATGGTTTGTAACGCTTGTCTATAACTTTAAACTATTTTCAGAGTACCAGATGATAAACCGCTTTTGTTAAAAAACGCTCTAGTTAATTATGATGCCATGCTTTAATTATTTGTTTTTCTACATCCTCAAGGTGTTCTAACATGGCAGCTGCAGCACCTTCTGCATCACGTCTAATTAAAGCTTTTACTATTTTATAATGATCTTCTAAAGAAGACTCTCCACGACTAGGAATGGAAAGACTGCGGGAACGACTGTCAGCTAATAAGTCTAACATACTGTTCATAAGGCGAACCAAAACAGTATTACCAGTAGCCTTAGCTAAATAATTATGAAAATTACTATCATGACCAGCCAAAAGCGATAGACGACCACTACCAAGTTTCTTTAACTGCTCTTGGGTAGTTACTACATGGTTATATATATCGTTAATATCTGCATCACTTGCCCTTTTAGCAACCCAACGAACCGTCTGGGGTTCAAGAGTTTTTCGTACCTCAAAAAGATGGCTAACTGTTTCTTCGTTAACAAGTAAGTGATTAGCAAAGTTCTTTAGATACTCATCTGCATCTTGTTCACTAATAAAAACTCCCTGGCCATGACGTATAGTAACCAATCCCTGTGCTTCTAACATTTTTAATGCTTCTCTAACAGAAGTACGACTAACACCTAGCATTTCAGCAAGTTCTCTTTCAGCCGGCAGACGGTCACCAGGAGTCATTTTTCCTTCAAATATACTTTGTTTTATTTCATCAACAACCCTATGATACACGTTCTTAGGATTACGGTTAATAGGTTTAAATAAAAACTTTTTTGAATTAGTCAAAGTTATCGCCTGCCTTTAAGTCAAGGGTAAAAGTAAGACAAGTCGTAAAATTCTGTCAATAAGTAACAATAAAAAAACCGGGGTCCTTCAGTCCCCGGTTTTAACACCTCCAACCCTAGATTATAATACAAATTAGACCACCACTGCCGTCATTAACTATTCTTTCGACAGTCTCCTGGAGTTTAACTTGAGCATTCTCGGGCATACGATAAAGTTTGCTTTGAATACCTTCACGAACAAGCTCACTAAGAGATTTACCAAAGACATTTGTCTGCCAGATTTTTTGTGGATTGTCCTCAAACTCTTCCATAATAAAGTTGATTAGATCTTCACATTGTTTCTCGGTACCAATTAGAGGTGTTACTTCTGTGTTAATATCAGCACGAATTAAATGATAAGACGGTGCCTGAGCCTTTAATCTTACCCCAGAACGGCCTCCTTGTTTAATAAGCTCCGGTTCAGCAAGTTCCATCTCGTCCTCAGTAGGCGTAATTACGCCATAACCGGTATTACGAACTTCCTGTATTCCATAGGAAATTTTATCCCATTCCTTTTTAACGGCCGCTAATTCCTTCATCCAGCGTAATACATCGAAGTCATCCTCAATATCTAATTCACAAACTTCTTTGAGAACCTGATGGAAAAGTCCTTCTTTGGTGCTCATGTTAACATGGGCAGCACCTGTTCCCAAGTCCATATCCTTTAAAACAACTTTTGATACGTATTCATTTTTATCTAATTTATCAATTACGGTACTAATATCTCTTAAACGATGAACTTCTTCAACTGCTTCCCTAACAGCACCTTCTAAATGCTGACGTAGCCAATGATCCCCATCTAAGCCATCTACCCAGCGAGGTAAATTAACGTTAACTTCGGCCACTGGGAACTCATAGAGAAGTTCTTCTAAAATGTTATTAATATCTTCTTCACTTAAATTGAAGCAATCTACCGGTAAAACAGGAACATTATAGGCTTCCTCTAATGAACCCGCAAGACTAACTGTCTCTTCTGCCATAGGATGAACTGAATTTAATAAAACCAAGAAAGGTTTGCCTAATTCTTTTAATTCCCAGATAACACGTTCTTCAGCCTCAACATAATCTTCCCTAGGAATTTCTGCCACACTTCCATCAGTTGTGACAACTATACCCATTGTTGCATGATCGGTTATTACTTTACGAGTACCTGTTTCTGCAGCCTCTTGAAAAGGTACAGGTTCTTCAAACCACGGTGTATTAACCATCCTGGGACCTTCGCTATCTTCATATCCCTCTGCCCCAGGTACGGTATAGCCTACACAATCAACCAACCGAACTCGCATGCTTAGACCTTCACGAATGTCAATCTCAACTGCTTCGTTGGGAATAAACTTTGGTTCGGTAGTCATAATCATGCGACCAGCGCCGCTTTGAGGTAGCTCATCCGTGGCCCGGTCACGCTCATTGGGGTTTTGAATGTTAGGTAACACAAGTTTTTCTACAAATTTGGTAATAAAAGTTGATTTGCCGCTTCGAACTGGTCCAACAATACCTAAATAAATATCACCGCCGGTACGTTCAGTTATGTCTCGGAAAATATCCTGTTTTTCTTTTTCCACCCCGATTTCTCCCTCCCAGGCCTTAAGTTTTCAGATCTGGTATCTTTTAACATTACAAGTATATGCCTTAACAACAACAATATGACAGTTTTATGATCCAGATTCTTTTAAAATTATATTGTTATTAATAAAAAATAGAACCTATCTTGTACGATAGGTTCTTAATTTTTTACCAATTTTCTGATTCTACCTCATGAGTACGGGGGCGTTGCATGAGTTCAGCTACACAATCAGTTACAGGTTTATTTTCATAAAGCACTTGATAGATTGCTTTTGTTATAGGCATTTGAACATCATACTGTTGTGCCAATTCAAAAGCCGCAGCCGTTGTTTTTATTCCTTCAACAACCATGCCTATCTCATTTAATACCTCAGATAACGACTTACCTTGCCCCAGTTGTATACCAGCCCGACGATTACGGCTGTACATACTGGTACAAGTCACTATTAAATCACCGATCCCACTTAGTCCGGTAAAGGTTAAAACCTTACCTCCCATGGCTACCCCAAGGCGCGCTATTTCTGTCATTCCTCTTGTCATAAGGGCAGCTCGGGAATTATCTCCTAATCCCAGACCATCTGCCATTCCTGTTGCAAGGGCAATAATATTCTTTAAAGCTCCTCCGAACTCTACTCCTATTACATCAGGATTAGTATATACTCGAAAAGTAGGATCCATAAAAATATCTTGGACATATTCCGCAATTTCACGTTCTTGGGAAGCCACAACTACTGTCGTAGGAAGGCTGCTACCTACTTCTTCAGCATGACTTGGACCAGATAAAACCGCTATTCGGTTAAAACCTTCTTCTTGTAATACTACTGATAAACGCCTTTTTGTGTCTAATTCTAACCCCTTGGCTGTATTAACAACTATTGTTTTATCATCTAGATATTTTTTTAATTCCTTAGCCATCAACCGTACAGCATGGGAAGGTACACTTAAAACTACCAAACAAACATCTTTTACAGCTTTTCCTAAATCGTTCATAGGTTCTATATTATCATGTAGCTTAATTCCAGGTAAGTAGGTTTTGTTTTCATTAGTTTCTAATAATTCTTTTATTTGCTTAGGACGTCTCCCCCACAAATTAACCTTAAACCCTTTACGGGCGAGCAAAATAGCTAAAGCTGTACCCCAACTTCCAGCACCAATAACAGCAATGGTTCCGGTCAATTAACTCCGCTCCCCTAATTTATGTTCTGTACCAGTAAGTAACCGATTAATATTAGATTTATGTCTATAAATGATTAGGGCTGCTACAATAAAAGTAAAAAGTAAATAAGGCCAAGGTCGATGATAATAAAGCATTATAAATGGAGCAACCAAAGCCGCAATAATTGATCCTAATGATACATAACGAGTCAGAATAGTAATTACTGCCCATATTAATGCTATCCAAAAGAAAGATATTGGGGACATAGCTAAGATAACACCAGCAGCAGTAGCTACTCCCTTGCCACCTTTAAATTCAAGAAAAATAGACCAGTTGTGCCCGATTATAGCTAGAAAAGCCATCAACGTCGCCAAACCCGGGCCATCAAATATCTGTCCCAATAAAACCGCTAATACACCTTTAAAAAGATCGACAGCTAATACAACTAAGCCCGGTATTGTTCCCATAGTTCGTAAAGCATTAGTAGCACCGACATTACCACTGCCTTTACGGCGAATATCAAATTTATAGATATAATGTCCAATTAAAAAAGCAGTAGGGACAGAACCGATTAAATAAGCTAATACCAGGGCCAGTAACCACATTAATATTTACCTCCCCTCTCCGGTTAACGCTCTCTACCACGCCTAAAAATCAAATTTATCGGCGTTCCTTCAAAACCAAAAGCTTGGCGAATTTGATTTTCTAAATAACGCTTGTAGGAAAAGTGAACGTCATCAGGGCGATTAGTAAAGAATACAAAAGTTGGCGGTTTAATTTTAACCTGGGTAGCATAATAAAATTTAATCTTCTGGCCCTTAACTGATGGTGGAGGAGTCAAAATTACTGCTTCTTGTAAAATATTATTTAGAATACTTGTAGAAACACGTTTATAGGCTTCTTCTGCAACAGCATCTACATTTTCTAAAACCCGATTTACTCGCTGTCCCGTTAATGCTGAAATAAAAAGTATTGGTGCATAAGCCATAAAACTCAATTGATCACGTATCGCCTCTGTATAACGGATTATAGTCTTATCATCTTTATCTACTATATCCCACTTATTTACTACTATTATAGATGCTTTGCCTTTTTCATGACCATAACCTGCAATTTTTTTATCTTGTTCCGTTACACCTTCCGTACCATCAATGATTAAAAGAACTACATCAGCTCGTTCAATAGCTCTTAATGCCCTTAAAACACTATAATGTTCAGTAGAGACAGATATTCTGCTTTTCCGGCGAATCCCTGCGGTATCAATAAGAATATACTCCTTATCTCCCTTACGAAAATAAGTATCTATGGCATCCCTGGTAGTCCCAGGTATATCACTTACAATAACCCTCTCTTCTCCTATAAGGCGATTCACAAGGGAGGATTTACCTACGTTTGGTCTCCCTACTACAGCTATTTTAGTTGCCTTTTCTTCTTCATCATCAACTTCTTCAGGTAATAACTCTACTACTTTATCAAGAAGGTCCCCAGTATTTAACCCATGGGCTGCGGAAATTGGGATAGGGTCACCCAAACCTAAACTATAGAACTCATTGAGTAGACTTTGATCACTAAAATCTTCAACTTTATTGGCAACAAGAATAACCGGTCTTCCTGAACGACGTAAAAGATTCGCTATTTCTTCATCATCAGATGTTATACCTGTCCGGGCATCAACCAGAAAGAGGATTACATCAGCTTGTTCTAGAGCTTGCTTAGCCTGATACCTTACTTGCTTGATTAAGGGATCATCAATCTGAGCAATACCTCCAGTGTCTACTAAAATAAACTGACGACCAGACCATTCTGTATCCCGGTAAATACGGTCACGGGTTACACCAGGTGTATTTTCTACAATAGCTACCCGTCCACCAGCTATCCGATTAAAAAGGGTTGATTTACCAACATTAGGACGCCCTACTATTGCTACTATTGGTTTTGCCAATATATAATTCCTCCAAAATCTTTACTACTTTTTATTACTAATTATTTTAGCTTCTTTCCTATAACAGCCTCTATAAGACCTCGGCCTGTAGTTTTAGCAACCTCAACTGGTAACTTTAATTCTGAAGATAACATATCAGGAGTCATGTCATCTAAAAAGACTGTATCATCGCTTTTTAGCATAACATCAGGAATAATAATTGTTCCATTATTATCTTTTAACCAATTGCTAACCTCTTTTAAACCTATCAATAAATCTTTTCCTGTAAGAAGCCCTGCTACAGTTACTTCTGAACCAAAAAATCTGTTAACTACTGGTACTACCTTAATTTCAAGGTTTGAAGTCTTTTTAGTAATCTTTTGAACTAATTTTTCCATTATTGGTGCTATCAAGGTACCAGTAGCTATAGCCACACAATGAGGCTCCGATAAAACATGGGGTATATGATTTATTTCTTCTTCAAATTCATCAATAAATAACCTGGTAATCCCAATTCCGTTTTCCGTCTGGGGATAATCGTCATAATAAATATTATCAGGGATTGGCGCCTCAGCTAATATATAAAATTCATCAGAACCGTAGACCAATCCATAATCAAACCTATTACGAAAATCCTCCTGCCAATTCTTTATCTTATCAATTATTTTTTGGGCTTCAGTCTTTGTTACCCGTCTTAAAGGGTATAAACCTTCTCGACATGAGGTTAAGCCCACTGGGACTATAGCTATAGACTGAACTGCGGGATAAAAACTACTAAGATCATTAACCGTTCTTTCCAATTCAATTCCATCGTTTAATCCAGGGCAAAGAACAATTTGGGTATGCATATTAATACCATTTTTGGCCAGCTCTTTAAGCTGGTCCATAATCTCCCCACTTCTTTTATTACCCATTAACTTACGCCGTAAATCAGGATTTGTAGTATGTACAGATATATATAAAGGGCTAAGATGCCAACGATAGATATATTCCCAGTCCTTGGGCTTCATATTTGTTAAAGTAATAAAGTTACCGTGTAAAAAGGAATATCGATAATCATCGTCTTTTACGTAAAGTCCTTTTCTTAGTCCCTTGGGCATTTGCTGGACAAAACAAAAAAGACAATTGTTGGAACAACGTTTTAAACCATCAAACGTGGGATGTGCAAATTCTATACCCAAATCTTCTCCATAGTCTTTTTCAATATCCAATAACCAATGCTCGCCATCAGGTTTAACAATTTCTATTTGAAGTTCTTGATCAACACAAAGGTAATGATAACTAATAATATCAAATACCTGCTCACCATTAATTTTAAACAGGTAATCACCTGGTTCAACTCCTAAGTCGGCGGCAATACTACCTTCGCTTACATTTGTAATTACCGCCCCTTTGTAAGGCAAATAATTCAGCTCCTCTAAATAAACTCTTTTTAAGCTAAAACCAGCTTAGCGCCTTAATTATCCAATATTTTGCCTTAGGCGTCAAGTTTTTGCAGTTATCTTACTATCCCAACTTCCTTCATATTGATTATAAACATTTTTAACTAATTTAACGATTCTGGGATAATCCCACCAAATACCAATCTGTAATAAAAAACGACCTAAAAATTCTAATAAACGAGAACGTTTAATGCATCCGCCTAACCTCCATAACAAAGACACCTCTCTAGATACGTCTACCCATAAAAGATCATTTGGGTTTCTATTTAATATTGTTAGTAAGCTTTTTACTGCCTTTTCAGCAGTCCCCCCATCATTGCCAACGGCAGCAGTATAAATTAAATTACCTTTATCAGTCCGACCTAAATATCTTAATCCACTCCGACCCTCTGAAGAATCGAAATAGCTTAGTCTCTTAAAACTATGCCAACCCGATAATGAAAACGAAGTAATCCAGCCTAAATGTAGAGCTCCTGCTAGAACTGCCGCATGGATACCACTATAGCAAGCATAGACAATTATCAATTGTTAACCCCCTCCCATAAAAATTTATTCCGATTAACATAATCCACCAATTTAAAGAAGGCCAGTTGAGTACCTAAAGATACTATAGGGCGACCTATTAACGTCAAACCCAAACGTCGGGAGGTAAACCCTCCAAATGCCATTAAGGGATTAACAAATGGTGATGTATTAAGTAATAAAACTTGATCGCGTGATACACCAATAACATCCATTAAATCATAAATCAATGCTTCAAACCTATTACCCAAGTTTTTTTTGCCAGCAGCAAAAACCTTGTTATTATAAGTATCTGTACCCATATATTTAATTTCCCCTTCTTCCCCCCGACTTCTTGCATCAAAATACGGCAGGGTCAGTAGTTCCGCTGCCGTAGGTAATCTGTTTGTGGGTAATAACCCCAAATGAATAGCTGCTGCTGTAACCGAAGAGTGAGAACCACCAAAGCAATGATAAATAATTTTCATTTTAATCCTTCTGCCAATCGGCCCTTTCATTATTATTTTTAAACTCTTTATCTGATAGCTCTTTCTTGGCTATTTCTTGCTTATCATCTTTAGTAAAAGGTCGCCTTTGTTGCTGCCAACCTAATAAATTAACCCACTCTATTGATGTAATTTGTCTAACCCTTGATAAAGCATTTTCCCAGCTACCGGCTGAAATTACCAAATAGGCTGCACCACCAACAATAAACGCTAAGATAACTAAGAAAACCCCCTTCCAATCAGCAGCCGTGCTTTGAGTTCGAACTGTACCACCAGCACCAGGAGTACCTAGTACAGCAGGAACCACATCAGCTAAAAGATTTATCCCTTTTATTGCATTTTCTTTACTATTGGTGTGAGTACCAGCTTCAATTAACACTGCTCTTGGTGATAAATCTTGATTATAACTCCCTTGGCCTAAGAATATTCCTCTAACAAGACCTGGATATTTGGCATCAGCAGCTGCTTTCAACCGTTTAGCAAAATCAAGATTTGCACTCATATTCTGGTTTTGTCTACCTACAACGAACCGAAGTGTTGCAACTGTCTGGCCGTTTATATTCCTGCGGTAAAAATTGGGATCAGGAACACCGTCTCGGTGAACATCAAAAATAGCTGCTACTCCTTTTTTTAATAATGATATCGCTGTACGACGAGAACGACGATAAGAACCATCATCATGAGGTTCATGGGGTGTCGTATCATTTATTACAGCATATCCTTCCTTTTCTAAACTGTTTGCAAAGGCAGTTCCAACATCATATACACCACCGTTTCCTGGGATACTCTCGTTACCATCACTAGGTACATATGATTCGTCACTGTGAGAATAGTAAATACCAACCGCTTTATTTCCTGCCTGAACTGGAAGAGCAGTTTCTTTTAAAACTGTTGAATTAACTTTAATTAGGGAAATTTTTTCTAACCCTAGTAGATGGCAAATAGCTTTATTACCTTCAATACGAACGACCTCATAACGACGATTATCACTAGCAATAAATTCATCATGAAGGTAGACACTCCGAGCCATTTTATCTAGCACATTTCCTTGTTCATCAACTAAGATTGAATAATCTCCCTGTGTATGCTCCCTTTGTAACAGTTCTGTTAGGTTAAAAACCTGTCTATTTGACCTGGGTTCATTTTTTTGCTGGTAGAAAACTCCTACTATTGTAAGAATTAATACCACAAATACTAAACCTTTCCAGTACTTTAAGGACCATTTAAAGTTACTCATCATTACCCTCCTCACCCTCTGTTTCATTAGGTAAAGGCTTTTGCATGGGTTGTTGTAAATTAGCTAGTAATGATTTAGAATGTCCTTCAGCTACTGGGCCGCCCTGTAACCTTTCCCTTGCTTCACCAATAGCCTCTGCCAAGGAAACAGCTACTACACCAGACATAAAAGTTACATCAATGATACCAGCCCCACCAAAAGCAACTGTTCCTCTTAAACCTTGGTTAACATAAAAGATAAGATCAGCAATATCTAACAAAATAACACCTAGAATAGCTCCAACAAAAGCTGCTCGTCGTGAACGTCCTACAAGGTAAGCAACTAACCCAGCTATAAGTGGATAATAGAATATTGGGTCGAGAAGTCTTAATGCATAAACAGCCCAAGCCTCCTTACCTCGAGTAACGATATTAATTGCAAAAAGAACACCTGCAGTAATTACGGATCCTAATAAAGCCCTCCCTACTTCTCGGCTAGTGCCAGCCCGATAAAGGACATAAATGGCTAAACCTAATGGTATTAGAGCCCCACCTACATTAATGGAAGAAATAATACGTCCACCGGTTAGTGGAATATTTATGAAACTACCAACGATCATGGCTACTAGAAGTGATAGTGCAACCTTATCACTTAAGTAAAGACGGTCTAGTACCCTTTGTGCTAATCCAAAATAAATTAAACCGAAAACAATAACTAACAATAAAACACCAATAGTATATCCAAACATGATTTAGTCCCCCTTTGTTGGTTAGAATTCCCCTTTGGCATATAAATATACTGAATTTAAAATAGAAAAAAAAACACCGCAAAAAACGGTGTTATCATACTAAAGCCAATGCATTATAGTACCAGTAAAAACCAAACGCTTAGTTTGAAGCTCTGATGGCCTTTGGCAACCAGTTAATAGACATATACGCTTTAAATCTTCTTGCCAGTTAAATATCTCCTTAGTTAAATGATCTTCCCCTTGCTCTAATAGTATTTGAAGAAAATGTCCAGCAACACCTACTATTTTTGAACCTAAAGCTATAGCCTTAGCAGCATCTAATGCATTTTTAATACCACCACTAGCTATAATCTCTATTGGAAGTTTTAATGACTTTACTTCCATAATACTGATAGCAGTTGGTAAACCCCATTGTGATAAAGCAGAAACATAGTTGTCACGACGCATTCCTTCTATGGCCGCAAAATTAGTTCCACCACGTCCTCCAACATCAACAATACGTATTCCTGCTTGAAATAGTAATAACGCAGATTCTTTAGATAGGCCAAAACCCACCTCTTTCCCAATAACAGGTAAATCCAAATTCTGAACAATAGAGTTAATGTTCTCTAACCAGCCTCTAAATGTTCTATCCCCTTCTGGCATGATAAGTTCTTGGGCAGCGTTAAGGTGTAATTGTAACCCATCAGCAGCAATCATATCTACCGCTTTTTTAGCTAAAGTAAGAGAACTACCTGCTCCTAAATTAGCAAGGATTAAACCGTCTGGATTTTCCTTGCGTACAATAGTAAAACTTTCTCTCCATTCACTATTCTCCAACGCTGCTTTTTGAGAACCTACTGCCATACCAATACCTGTCCGCCGAGCAACACGAGCAAGAGCAGCATTTATTTCTTTAGTTTCTGGAGGACCTCCAGTAAGAGCATTAATAATAAAAGGGGCGGCTAGGTTTTTCCCCAGCCACCGACATGTGATATCAATGTCATCCCAATCCAACTCCGGCAAAGCCTGGTGGATGAGGTTAACATATTCAAGGCCATTACTTCCGTTATTATCTTGCTTAAAGAATTTTAAATGATCAAGTTTTCGCTGGCCTCTCCCTAAAGAGTTTTCTGGCATTTTATATTAATTCTCACCTTTGTTTTCTTCAAAAAGGTCACCGAATAGATCTCCTAATTTTACTCCGCTTTCACCAGTTGTTACCTGAGGTTTCTCTACCTGTTTTGGAGCTGCTTTCTTAGGTTTATTTTCATTATTGGCCTGACGCATACTTAAACTCATACGTTGGGCATCCTGGTCAACTCCTAAAACCTTGACAGGAACAGTATCTCCTATACTAACTACGTCCTCAGGTTTTTCTACATGCTTATTAGCCATCTGAGAAATATGAACTAAACCTTCAATACCAGGTTCTACCTCAACAAAAGCACCAAAGGGTGCTATCCGAAGTACTTTACCTTCTACAACTGTCCCTATTGGATAACGTTCAGCAGCGGTATTCCAAGGATTAGATATTAATTGCTTAAGCCCTAAGGAAACTTTACCTTCTTCACGGTTAATACCTAATACTTTAACTTCAATTTCCTCTCCTTCACTTAAGACGTCCTTAGGATGTTCTACACGACCCCAAGAAATCTCTGATACATGAAGTAAACCATCTACACCGCCGAGATCAACAAAAGCACCAAAATTGGTTAACCTGCGCACAATGCCTTTACGAACCTGGCCAACTTCTAACTCATTCCAAGTAGCTTCTCTTTGTTCCTCATATTCCTTATCAAGGATAGCTTTCCGAGATAAAACTATTTTGTTTTTACCTCTATCAAGCTCAATAACTTTTAAACGTAGAGTTTTTCCTACATAAGTACTTAAATCTTCAACATAGCCTCTTTCGACTAAGGATGCAGGCACAAAACCCCTTACCCCTACGTCTACCAATAAGCCACCCTTAACAACTTCCATCACTTCACCTTGAATTTCCTCGTCTTTGGCAAATTTTTCCTCTAAGTTCTGCCAAGCAACACGTCGATCAGCACGACGTTTAGATAAAACAGGATGGCCTTCTTCGTTTTCCGGTCTTAATACCATAACATCTATATTATCGCCCACGGATACAACCTCATGCGGGTCATTTATATTACGGTGAGTTAGCTCTGTTAATGAAATAACTCCCTCTGATTTCCCACCTACGTCAACCAAAACTTCATTATCATTGATTTGCACTACTTTACCCGCAATTATACTGCCGCGGCGCAATTCAGGCATTGTGGTAGTCATTTCTTGCATTTCACTTTGTTCCTGCCCCGTAGCCTGAGGTTCTCCATTTGCTGCCGGTGCTTCTACCCCACCTTCTGCTTCAGCCGTAACCTCATTGGTTTCTGCTTCTTGCTCATTGGCAGCTTCCGGCATTTCGACCTGTTCCTTTTCATCAACCATTGCTTTTTCCTGTTCACTCAACATTGCTACTACCTCCTCAATAATCCATGCTGGGGTCGAAGCACCTGCTGTTACCCCGACCCTTTGGGCATTTATAAACCACTGGTCACACAACTCCTCGGCCCGTTCAATGTGGTAGGTCGGTTTACCAGTAGTTCGGCATAATTCAACTAAATGCCTGGTATTGGCACTATTCTTGCCACCAACTACCACCATAACGTCTACTTGACGCGCCAAGTTGATAGCTGCTTCCTGGCGCTGACGAGTAGCCTGGCATATGGTATTGTGTATTACCAGATTATAGGTATTTAAACATAAAGTGCCAACTACTTCTGCTAATAATGATTCAGGTTGGGTCGTCTGAACTAATACAGCACGCCGTGAGTTAAATGGTAATTCCATGGCCATTTTTTTATTACTAATTACAATAGCGTTAGGTCCGGCCCAACCCAACAGTCCTTTTACTTCTGGATGATCAGCTTCACCAATTATTATTACCTGGTAACCATCATTAGATAATTTTTGGGCTAATTTTTGAGCCCGGGCAACATATGGACAAGTAGCGTCAATAATCTCCAAACCTTTTTCTCTAGCTATAGATAATATGTTAGGCGGAACCCCATGAGAACGAATAAGTACCCGTTCACAATCAACCTCATCCATTGATTTTACAGGGTAAACGCCTTCTTTAGTTAATTTATCCACTACATGTTGGTTATGTACCAGTGAACCCAGGGAAGCCACCGGTTTGGAGGCATTAGTGGCCTTATCGGCAGCCCGCTTAACACCATAGCAAAATCCAGCATGTTCAGCTACAATCACTTCCAAAATACATCTTCTCCTAGTATGGCTAAAACTTAGTCTGCTAATTTCAGCCAAACATTATTAACAATTCGCGAACAAATTGTAAATTCCTTCAATCCAAGCCAAAAAAGCTGGCATTTAAGCCAGCATCTTAGATATCTCCTCGTAAGCAGTTGAAGTCAAATCCTGAACCTGCTGAGGAGTATAACTACCTGAAACTGAAACCTCCAGGGGTTTTCCTATAATAACTTCAATTCTACCTCCACGAAAAACTTTATTAGTATTTTTAAGAGCAACAGGTACAATGGTTGCACCTGTTTTTAAAGCCAATAAAGCTGCCCCATTCTGAAAATTATTTAGTTTTCCATCTTTACTACGTTTTCCTTCTGGAAATAGACCTAATACCTCATTTTCATGAAGAACTTTTAAAGCTGCTTTTAACGCATTCCGATCGGATTGACCTCTACGAACAGGAAAAGCTTTTAAACCTTTAATAATACTTTTTAAGATAGGAATATGAAAAAGTTCTTCTTTTGCCATATAATTTATAACGCGAGGAAGAGCAACACCTATTGCAACCGGATCTAATAAAGAAATATGATTAGAAATAATAATAACTGGCCCTTCAAGAGGTACATTTTCCTGCCCTTGTACCTTCCAACGGCATATAAACCTTAAAAATATGTAGCAAAGAAATTTAGCTACTTGGTAAAACACTTTTACCTTATTCGCTCCTTGATTAAATTTAAAAGCATAGTTACTACTTCATTTATATTCATATCACTTGTGTCAATGATAGTGGCGTCAGGTGCGGGTTTTAAAGGAGCTATCTCTCGCTGGCTGTCTTCTTTATCCCTTTGGAATATTTCCTCTTTTACTGTTTCCAGTGTCACGTCTTCACCAGCAGCAGTTAATTCTTCATAACGACGACGTGCTCTTTCTTCTAAGGAGGCCGTTAAAAAGAATTTAAAAGGTGCATCAGGCAGAACGTAAGTACCAATATCGCGGCCATCCATAACTACTTGGTCAGTAGCGGCCATTTGCCTCTGCTTTTGAAGCATTTGCTTACGGACTCTGGACACACGGGCAACAATAGAAACATTACGGGAAACCTCGGCCTGACGAATAGCCGCTGTAATGTCCTCACCACAACAATATACAGATATGTCACCGTTTTCTCTACATGCCAGACTAATGTCAGTTGACTCTGCCAAAGCACATAATTTGTCAGCATCATTTAAGTCAATACCTCGACACAATGCCAACCATGTAAGTGCTCGATACATAGCTCCTGTATCAATATATAAATAATCTATTTTTTGTGCTAAGAGACGGGCTGCTGTACTTTTACCAGCACCGGCTGGCCCATCAATAGCTATGTTTCCTCTTAATTCCTTAGTCAATCTTCTTCCCTTACCTCTACTCCCAACCTTTCCATATCTTTAGCAAAGTTGGGGTATGATATGTTTATACATTCGGCACCTCGAATTACTGTGACTCCTTTAGCTACTAAAGCAGCTACTGCTAATGTCATTCCCAACCGATGATCGCCATGGGTATCAACTACTGCTCCATGTAGTGGGCTTCCTTTGATTAGTAAGCCATCAGGCTGAGGTAAGATATCTGCTCCCATTTTTATTAATTCTTTTGCAACTAAAGATATACGGTCAGTTTCTTTAAACTTAAGTTCGGCAGCGTCACTAATTATTGTTTTTCCTTTGGCCTGGGTTGCGGCCACAGCTAAAACAGGAATTTCATCAATAAGCCTTGGAATTAACTCACCATTTACCTCTGTTCCTTGAAGATTACTACAACTTACTTCGATATCACCTATTGGCTCCCCACTTGTTTCACCTTTAGGAGTAACTGTTATTTGTGCACCCATAGCCTTTAAAACTTCTAAAATACCTGTTCTTGTTGGATTTAAATTAACATCCTTAAGGAGAATTATTCCTCGAGGTACAATGCACCCCGCTACCAGGAAAAAAGCAGCCCCGGAAATATCTCCAGGAATTTTCATTTTCAAAGGTTTTAAGGGTTTCTCCTGCCCTTTAATCCTAACAGTCTTATCCTCAATTGTTATATCTGCCCCCGCAGCTTTTAGCATCCGCTCACTATGATCCCTTGAGCGGTGAGGTTCTGTAATAACTGTTTCCCCATTAGCAAAAAGACCTGCTAAAAGTAGGGCAGATTTTACCTGGGCACTAGCAACAGGTAAAGTATACTTAATAGGAGTTAAGCTGTTTCCCTGAATACTTAAAGGAGCTAAATCTCCTCCCAAACGCCCCCATATTTTAGCCCCCATACTTCTAAGGGGTTTAGTCACACGACCCATCGGCCGAGAGCGCAAGGATTCATCTCCGGTAATAACGCTATAAAAAGACTGTCCAGCTAAAACCCCTGAAAGTAAGCGCATGGTTGTACCGGAATTTCCAGCATCAAGAACTGTCTCGGGTTCTTTTAAAGAATTAAGCCCTTTCCCTCTGATAATAACCTGACCATCATAGGGACCTTCAATTACCACACCCAAATCCCGTAGGCATTTTAAGGTACTTAAACAATCTGCCCCTTCTAAAAAGCCATCTATTCGGGTTTCCCCTTCTGCCAGAGCACCTATTATAGCTGCCCTGTGCGAAATAGATTTATCTCCTGGGGGGTCTATTGTTCCCTTAATGGAAAGTGGCGGTCGGATAATTAGATTCATTTTCGCGTTTTTAATTCTCCTTTCAAAACTACCAGTAATGACCCCTTGTGTCAAGCCTTTCCTATAACTTTCGTACTTTAATATTTGATTTAATGAGTATTTCCATTGCCCTATTGGCAGCTGAGGCCGTAGTAAAACCTAAACGGATACTGCCTCCTTCTCCTTCCCTTACCCTTAAAATTTCTATATCTATAATATTAATACCTTCGTTACCTAATGAACTAGCAATAGCCCCAATTACACCTGGGCGATCAGGTACTGTGACTACTAGTTCATGCAAAGTTGGTAATAAGCCCTTCTTCTTTGCAGGTACCTTAGACCGTAAATTTCGAGCCTGTTCTAAAACCTCTACCATACCCCGGGTGTCATTTTTTAATATCATTTCCTCAAGTTTTTCAATCTCATAACGCCAGGATTTTAACATTTTAAGAATGGCTTTCTGATTATGAAGAAAAATATCGCGCCACATAATAGGATCGCCGCCAGCGATGCGAGTAGTATCACGAAATCCCCCAGCAGCTAACCCTAAAGTCCTGTCATACTCTTTTGCTAATTTGCCAGTGTTTAACATGAGGCTGACAGCTAAAAAATGGGGCAAGTGGCTCACCCCAGCAACTATAATATCATGTTCCTCTGGTTCGAGGGTAATAACCCTTGAACCTAATGCCTCAAAAAGATCAAAAGCAATATTTAAAGCCTTTTTGTCAGTACTTTTTGTAGGAGTTAGAACATAAACAGCATTTTCTAAAAGATAAAGATCCGCGGCTTTAATTCCCGCCTGTTCAGAACCTGTCATAGGGTGTCCACCGACAAATAAAGCCCGACCCTTAAAGATTTCTTCCAATTCTTTGACAATAGGCCCTTTAACACTCCCGGTATCAGTTACTATCGTTTGTGAATTTAGATATGGAGTTATTTTTTTGGCTACCGTACTTAAAGCACCTACCGGTACTGCCAAAATTATAAACTCTGCCCCTTCAACTGCTTCCTTTAAATCCGAAGCCTTTTGATTAATAGCACCAACATCTAAGGCCGTATTAATTGCATCTCTATTTTTGTCATAACCAACTAATTCTTGTACTAATCCTCCGTGTAATAAAGCTAAGCCAATTGAACCACCAATAAGCCCCAGCCCAATTATGGCAGCTTTTTTTAGCTTAAAATTAGTTTGAGAACTTTTCACTTTTTTATTTAGTGATAATAAATCATTATTATTTAAATTCATATTTCCACCCCTTATCTTGGGGATAGGTTCCAAGCACTTTCAACAAAACCGTCGAAGATTTTAAACTTTCTAATACATCTCTTAGAGGTGGCTCCATCGACTTACCTTCACAATCAATAAAAAACAAGTATTCCCCTAGCTCCTTCTTGGTTGGCCGAGACTCAATCCTTGTTAAATTGATATCTGCTTCAGCAAAATATCTCAAAATATTGTACAAACTACCTGGACGATTGGCGGGTGCAGCAACAACCAAGGATGTTTTATAAGTTCCCGAAAAGGAAATTGGTTCTCTACCCAAAACCCAAAAACGTGTCTTATTATTTTTATAATCCTGTATGCCAGAGGCTATTATTGGTATCTGGTATATTTCCGCAGCAAAGGATGAGCCAATAGCAGCCATATGGGGATTATACCTGGCATTACTTATGGCCTCTGCTGTACTAGCACTAGGCCTTAAGGCTACACCCGGTAGATTAATATCAAGGTAATTACGACACTGGGCTAAAGCCTGAGGATGAGACCAAACCTCTTTAATCTGTTTAAAGTCTTTTGCTTGGCTTACCAAGCATTGTGAGATATTTAGAACTACCTCTCCTATTACTTTAAGTTCGTCTTCTGCTAACACTAAATCTAATGTGAGGTTGATTGAACCTTCAGTTGAATTCTCTACAGGTAATATAGCTACTCTGTCTCTTCTATTACGTATAGCCGAAAATACTTCTGATAAACTAGAACAGGCCAGAAAAGAATCCTGACCTGTCCTTTGACCCCACTTTACTGCCGCTTCATGAGAAAATGTACCTAAGGGTCCAAGATAAACTATTTGACTCATATAAATTTAACGCCTCACAATTCACGCCCTGTGGCACTAATTATGGGTTTTATCTCCTTTACTAATTGTGCAAATTGTTCAGGTGTCAAAGATTGTGAACCATCGGAAAGAGCTTCTTCGGGATTAGGATGAACCTCTATTATTAAACCATCTGCCCCTGCAGCCAGAGCAGCCCGGCCCATAGGAGCAACCATATACCTACGTCCAGTTCCGTGACTCGGATCAACAAATATAGGCAAGTGCGATAAACTTTTTATTGCCGGAACAGCGCTAAGGTCAAGAGTATTTCTAGTATAGCTTTCAAAAGTACGAATACCACGTTCACATAAAATAACCTTGGAATTACCTTCTTTAAGAATATATTCCGCTGCTAATAACCATTCTTCAAATGTTGCTGAAAGTCCTCTCTTTAACATTACTGGCTTACTTTGGCGACCCACAGCTTGTAGTAAAGGGTAATTATGCATATTGCGGGACCCAATCTGTAAAATATCAGCAACTTCTGCTACTGCATCTACTGAGGACTGGTCTATTACTTCTGTAATAATCGGTAGTCCAGAAACCTCTCGTGCTTCAGCTAACAATTCAAGACCCTTATCTGCCAAACCCTGGAAAGAGTAAGGGGAAGTTCTAGGTTTAAATGCTCCACCCCTTAGCATGGTTGCTCCTGCTTCCTTGACAGCGTTAGCAACCTCCAAAAGTAATGAACGGCTTTCCACGGCACATGGCCCAGCAATAATTTGAATTTGAGGTCCACCAATGGTCATATCACCTATTTTTATGACACTATCCTCCGGATGAAAATCCCGTCCAGCTAGTTTATATGGATGTAAGATAGGGACAACCTTCTCAACTCCAGGCATGACCGCTAAATTTTCATCTCTTAATCGAGTTTTATCACCAATTGCACCTATAATTGTCCGTTCTACCCCTTCAGATAAATGTGTTTTAAAACCTTCCCTCTCTAATCGGCTGATTACAGATTGTATTTCTTCTTGGGTAACTCCCGGTCGCATGACGACAATCATTGTAACCCCCCTCTAAAAACACTAATGTCATACTTAGACATCTACAAATTTGTTTTATGGAGGTTCGCTTGGAAGATAGAAAAAACAAAACGCCACCCCTGCCAGGAGTGACGTTATTTTTCAAATAGTTCCTCCTGCCATACTACCATCCTACCGTTATACATTTAATAGTTTAGAATAAAACTAAATAATAAACCAATAAGTACTATCTACTAAAAAACTATCTACCAAACTACCTACCATTCTACACCTTAAATATAGCACAGCTTACTACTCCTGGCAAGGTATTATTAAACTGTACTGTAAGTAATTTATTTTTTAGATACTTTGACGTAATTTCTTCACTAACTCAATAGTCTTTGATATTCCTTCCTCATGTAGGGTACGAACAACAGCACTGCCAACAATAATACCGTCACATAACGGTGATAATTGTCTGGCTTGTTCCGGACCATTAATACCAAATCCTACTGCTATGGGTATATCAGTTATATCTCGAACCCTTTCTAAATATTCCTTAATTCCTGGTGGTAAATCTTCTCTTGCGCCAGTTACTCCTGTTAATGATACACAATAAACAAATCCACTAGCTGTTTTCGTTATTTTATTTAATCTTTCCTTTGGTGTTGTTGGAGCGACCAAAGGAATAGTGGCAATATTTTTCTTATCCAGGCTTTCCCTTAAAAAAGTATTCTCCTCTAACGGTAAATCAGGAATAATAACACCATCAGCCTCTGCTGCATCTAAGTCAGCAGCTAACCTCTCGATACCGTACTGTAGAAAGGGATTATAATAACTCATGAGTACTAACGGTATTTTTACCTTAGAGCGCAATTCTTTTACTAGCTCTATTATTTTCTTCAAATTAGTTAAAGAAGATAGAGCACGGTTACTGGCAGCCTGAATTACAGGCCCATCAGCTATTGGGTCTGAAAAAGGTACCCCCAACTCAATAATATCTACTCCCGCTTCACTTAGCTCCTGTACAGCCCTGGCTGTCATTTCCAATGATGGATCCCCAGCAGAAAGGTATATAATTAAAGCTTTACGGCCTTCCGTCTTTCTAGCACTAAAGGCCTTGGTTAACCTATTTACACCCACGTTTTATCCCCCCATTACCAAGAATAGCTGCAACCTGCTGGACATCCTTATCACCGCGACCAGATAAGTTAACAACGATAGTTTGCTCAGACGACAGTTCTGGTGCCATCTTAATAGCCAGGGCTACGGCATGAGCACTTTCTAAAGCCGGGATGATGCCTTCAGTTCGACTTAATAATTTAAAAGCCTCTAATGCTTCAGTATCAGTTATTCCTGTATAACTAACTCTACCAATATCATTAAGGTAACTATGCTCAGGACCAACGCCTGGATGGTCTAAACCTGCGGATACTGAATAGGCCAATTGAATCTGCCCATTATCATCTTGTAAAACATAGCTGTAAGCTCCTTGAAGAACACCAGGGCGACCGGCAGTTATGGAAGCAGCATGTTCCCCACTATTTAACCCTCGACCAGCAGCTTCTGCACCCCACATTTTAACCCCTTCATCTTTAATAAAGGGATAGAAAAGGCCAATGGAGTTACTACCACCGCCAACACAAGCAATAAGGTGATCAGGCAACCTTCCGGTTTGTTCTAGAATTTGCTGTTTTACTTCATTACCGATAATAGCTTGAAAATCTCGTACCATCATCGGATAAGGATGAGGTCCTACTACTGATCCAAGTAGGTAATATGTTGTTCTTACGTTAGTAACCCAATCTCGTAAAGCTTCATTAATAGCGTCCTTTAGGGTAGCACTACCAGCATCTACTGGTATCACCTTAGAACCCATTAATTCCATCCGAAACACATTTAATTCCTGACGACGTGTATCCTCTGTTCCCATATAAATGTCAGATTCTAATCCCAATAAAGCCGCAACTGTTGCCGTTGCCACACCATGCTGCCCTGCTCCAGTCTCAGCAATAATACGTTTTTTCCCCATACGAACCGCAAGTAAAGCCTGGCCCAGAACGTTATTAAGTTTGTGAGAACCTGTATGATTTAAGTCTTCACGTTTAAGATAAATACGAGCTCCACCAAGATACTTGGTTAAATTTTCAGCATAATATAAGGTTGTGGGCCGACCAGCATATTCTTTAAGATAACTTTCTAACTCTTTCTTAAAATTCGCATCTTGTTTGGCATCTAAATAAGCTGCTTCTAATTCTTCAAGTGCCGGTATAAGAGTTTCCGGTACAAACCGTCCTCCAAAGGCGCCATAATAGCCTCGTTTATCTGGATATTCCATTTTAAATCTCCTTCTCCCATTGATTAATTGCTTTTAAAAAAGCAGCTATTTTAACTGGATCTTTATAACCATTAGTTTCAACACCACTAGAAACATCAACCGCATACGGTTTAACGATCTTAATGGCCTTACCAACATTTTTGGGGGTTAAACCGCCAGCAAGAATTATAGGCCTTCCACTGCTGGAAGCAGTTTTAGCTAATTCCCAATTAAATGTTTTAGCTGTACCGCCAGCAACTCCCTTAACATAAGCATCAAGTAAAAAGCCTTTTACATTCTTGTAAAGTTTCATTGCCTCCAAATAGCTGGTATCCTTAACTCTAAAAGCCTTAATTAACCGTTTAGAGATTCCTTCACAATATTCTGGTGTCTCATCCCCATGAAGTTGAAGGATATCTAATTGACAATAATAGGCAATTTCTATCAGCCTGTCCTTTGGTTCATTTACAAAGACACCTACACTAGTAACAAAAGGAGGCAGTTTTTTTATTATTTCTTTTGCAGTCTCTGGCTTTACTTGTCTGGGACTTTTGGCGAAGACAAAACCTATGATATCAACACCCAAATCAATGACACTTTTTGCCTCTTCCCAAGTTTTAATCCCGCAAATTTTTACTTTGACCATTAGGAATAGCTCCCCTATAGTACTTCCAAATAGTTACAACAACTAACAAACCTTATCTCTCAAAGTCAACTCCTTAACCTTTGCCTCTATATCTTTACTCCTCATTAAAGCCTCGCCAACTAATATTGCGTCTATCCCGGCTTCTGCTACAAAATTAGCATCAGCCTCATTTTTTATTCCACTTTCACTAACAACTATAATTCCGGGTCTTATATAAGGTCTTAAATTTAAAGTTGTATTTAAGTCAACCTCAAAAGTTTTTAAATCGCGATTATTTATACCAATAATTCGGGCACCCGCATTAACGGCTGTTTCTATTTCTGAAACTGTATGAACCTCAACCAGAGCCGCTAACCCAAGATTATGAGCTATATGTAAAAAATCCTTTAGCTGCGACTTTTCTAAAGCTGCTACAATAAGTAAAATAGCATCTGCTCCAAAAGCCCTTGCTTCATAAATTTGGTAGGGGTCAATAATAAAATCCTTTCTTAATAGAGGACAGGAGATTACCTTTCGTACTCTTGGAAGATAATCCAAGCTTCCTTTAAAAAATCGTTTATCTGTTAAGACGGAAATTGCCGCCGCTCCTGCAGCTGTATATTTCCGAGCCTGATCTTCAATATCAAAGTCAGCATTAATTATTCCCTTTGACGGAGATGCTTTTTTTAGCTCTGCTATTAAGTTAAGACCATTGCCCTTTCTTTTAAGTGCTACAGTAAAATCCCGGGTTAAAGGTAGATTTGACACTTTTTTTTCTAAATCTGATAAAGGTAGTCGTTTTTTTGCTTCTCTTATTTCTTTAATTTTTTGTTCTAAGATTTTACTTAACATTACGCAACCCAACTTTCCCCCCAAGCCACCATAGCCTTAAGTTTTGCTAATGCTCTACCAGAGTCTATACTCTCCTTAGCAATTTCTATTGCTTTAGTAAGGTTAGATGTAGCACCCCCGGCTAAAAGGGCAAAAGCAGCATTAAGAACAACGATATCTCGTGCCGGACTTTTTTCTCCAGAAAGGACTGCTTTAGCAATATTTGCATTGTCTTCTGCAGTACCCCCAGTCAGGTCAGATAATCTGGCTCGGGGCAAACCAACCTCTTCAGGAGTCAAATTAAAAGTTTTTATTTCCCCATTATCTAAAACAGTTATCTTAGTTTCGCCAGTAGTTGATATTTCATCTAAACCATCACTACCATGGACTACATAAGCTCTCTTAGTTCCCAAACGTTTTAAAACACCAGCAACTGTTTCTGTCAAATTGGGGTCATAAACGCCCATCAATTGGCAGGGAGCACTAGCTGGGTTTGTTAAGGGCCCAAGAAGATTGAAAACCGTTCGAATACCAATCTCCCGGCGTGGTCCTGCAGCATGTTTCATGGCACTATGAAAGACAGGAGCAAAGAGAAATGCCATCCCTACCTCTTCTAAACAACAAGCCACAGCTTCCGGGGGTAGGTCTATTTTTATACCCAACGCTTCCAACATATCAGCACTACCACAGCGACTTGATACTGAACGATTACCATGCTTAGCTACAGCTACCCCAGCTCCTGCAACTACAAAAGCAGCTGTTGTAGAAATATTAAAAGTTTGACTGCCATCTCCACCGGTACCGCATGTATCTACAAAAGTCCTGGTTTTGGGTACTATAGATGCTGCCCGGCGGCGCATACTACGAGCAAAGCCGGTTATTTCCTCAACTGTCTCACCTTTCAGGCGTAAAGCTGTTAAAAAAGCACCTATTTGAGCTTGTGTACCCTCTCCCGACATGATAATATCCATTGCTTTCTCAGCTTCCATCTCGTTTAAAGATTGTCCCTCTACTACTTTGCTAATTATAGGTTTTAACATTCTCAAACTCAGCTCCTCTCTAAAATTACTCGTCTTAGGACGTTAACAATACCCTCTATAGGTTTCTAAAAAATTATTAAGTAATTTTTTACCAACTGTTGTTAAAATTGATTCAGGATGAAATTGAACTCCCTCTATAGGTAAAAAGCGGTGACGCAAACCCATAAGTTCACCATTTTCACTTCTAGCCGTTATCTCTAAACAAGCAGGTAAACTATCTTCTTTAACAATTAAGGAATGATAGCGGGTAGCCGTAAATGAGTTGGGTAAGCATTTATAGATTGTTTTCCCATCGTGATAAATGGTTGAAGTTTTTCCATGCATCAACCTTTTAGCTCTCACCACCCGACCACCAAGAGCCTGAGCAATTGTCTGGTGTCCCAGGCAAACACCCAATATTGGTATTTTCCCAGAAAAATTTCTTATGACATCCAAAGAAATACCAGCTTCTGTTGGAGTACATGGCCCGGGAGATATAACTAAAAACTGAGGATTCAATTTTTCAATTTCCGGTATGGTTATGGCATCATTACGCTTTACTATTACCTCCTGGCCAAGTTCTTGAAAATATTGAACCAGGTTGTAAGTAAATGAGTCATAATTATCAATTATTAAGAGCATAATTTTACCTCCTGGCCACTCAAAACTCTGAATAAAGCTCTGGCTTTATTAATTGTTTCATCATACTCCCTTGCTGGATCAGAATCGGCTACTATACCTGCTCCTACCTGCACAAATGCCTGCCCTGAAGTAAAAACAATATTGCGAATGGTAATACAGGTATCAAGATTGCCATGAAGGCTAAAATAGCCAACCGCACCAGAGTAAGGACCTCGAGCAACTTTTTCTAATTCAGCAATTATCTCCATGGCCCTGACTTTTGGTGCTCCAGTAACCGTCCCTGCAGGAAAACAAGCTAACAGGGCATCCAGGGCGTTTTTACCTGGAGCTAAACGACCAGTTATACTGGAAACCAGATGCATTACATGAGAATAGTATTCTACAACCATTTGTTCCGGTATCTGAATGCTTCCGGGCACTGCCACTTTGCCAACATCGTTCCGGCCCAAATCTAGAAGCATTAAGTGCTCGGCCCGTTCCTTTTCATCATTGGAAAGCTCCTGTGCTAAAGCTCTATCTTCTGCTTCACTGTGTCCTCTTGGTCTAGTACCAGCAATTGGCCGATAGTTAATTACACCATTTTCAACCTGTACCAGCATTTCAGGAGAGGCCCCTACCAATTGAACTTCCGGATAATTAAGATAAAACATGTAAGGTGAAGGATTAAGTGCACGAAGCTGCCGATAAATAACTAAGGGATCTCCTTTATACGGCGAATTAAACCTTTGGGAGAGAACTACCTGAAATATATCTCCTGCAGCTATATATTCCTTAGCTTTTTCTACCCGTTCCATGAATTCCTTACGGGTTAAATTCGCCTCCCAAGAGCCTATTAAAGAAAATTCACTGTTAACTTTTTCAGTAACCATTGGAGTACTTATTTTTTTTACGATCTCCTTTACCTTTTCCACGGCTTTCTCATAGCCATCTTTTGTCATCTCGCCGCCACGTCCCAAATAAGCTACTCGGACTGTTCGTTTGACATGATCGTAAATTAAGAGTTCTTGGTGTAATGTTAGATAAGTACTAGGTAGCTCTAAATCATCATTTTCATGCTCTGGTAAATTCTCCAATTCACGTACCAAATCATATCCCAAAAACCCCACCAAACCTCCGAGGAAACGAGGTTCAGTTATTGGTGGCAAGGATAGCTGATTGATTAATTTATATAAAGCATCTAAAGGCTTCTCTGTTAGTTCTTTCTCCTGACCCACAGTAACGGTATAAGCTTTCCCATTTATAGTTTTAAAGGTTAGTAAAGGATTATAGCCTATGATGGAATACCGGCCTAACCTTTCTCCACCTTCTACGCTTTCAAGTAAAAAACTATTAGAAGAATTACCAAGTTTTAAATATAAAGAAATGGGAGTTTCGGTATCAGCTAATATTTCTGTCCAAACTGGAACATAAGGTGCATCTTTAGCAAGAGATTGGTAAGTTTTAAAATCAGGCTCGATTACCAATACACATCTCCCCCCAAAAAGGTAAAATAAAAACCAGTACTCAAAGTGAGCACTGGTTAGCTCTCTCAAACCTAAACTCAACCTTACTATACTCTCAGCTTAACCTTGCTCCACTCTCAGCTTAACTCAATCTTAGCTCTTCTCTACTCAAATTCAATTGTCGATATAATACTACCACCATAAGTTAATGTTTGTCAATGATATTTTATACTTGCAAAATGAATATTAAAAATATCTAGATTTTATTCTCAAATACTTTTTTATGGATAGTTACTTTTTCTAATTCATGTATATTAACGTTAAACCCAAGGCCGTATTTTTCTGGTACTTCTATTACACCATTTTTAACAATAACTTCAGGTTCTATAATATCCTTTTCCCAATAGCGACAAGAACCCGAGGTATCTCCAGGTAAAATAAAGTTATTTAAGGTTGTAAGGGCAATATTATGTGCTCTTCCTATACCAGACTCAAGCATTCCTCCACACCATACTGGAATTCCTTTTTCACTACAAAGATCATGGATTCGTTTTGCTTCCAATATTCCCCCAACACGCCCAATTTTTATATTAATTATTTTACAACTACCTAATTCAATTGCTTTTCTGGCATCTTCGTAAGAATTAATGCTTTCATCTAAACAAATAGGAGTTTGTAACTCTTTTTGAAGTTTAGCATGGTCAATAATATCATCCGGGGCAAGCGGTTGTTCAATCATCATCAGATTGTACTTATCAAAAACTTTAAGAAGATTTATATCTTTTAAGGTATAAGCAGAATTAGCATCTACCATTAAAGGTATTTTGGGAAAGTTTTCTCGAATCGGTTCTAAAAACCTTCTCTCAAGTCCAGGCTTTATTTTAATCTTAATCCTTTTATAGCCTTGCTCTATAAAAAAGGAAATTTGTTTTAATAATTGTTCAACAGGTTTTATACCTATTGCTACACCAACTTCAATTTTTTGTTTATTGCCACCAATGGCTTCGGCCAAAGTAATTTTTTTACTTTTAGCATATAAGTCCCATACTGCACCTTCTATCGCTGCTTTGGCCATATTATTTTTTCGTATTTTAGAAAAAAGACATGAAACTTCTTGAGGATGACTTATTTTATTTTTAAGTAAAATTGGTATTAAAAAGTCTTCCAGCATATGCCATGTTGTTTTAATTGTTTCTTCTGTATACCATGGAGCAGAAAAAGCTACACCTTCCCCCCACCCGATTAAACCTTCATTATTATGTATTTCCACGATAACCAAATCACGCTCTTGGATGGAGCCCCAGCTTGTTGTAAACGGTGCTTTTAATTTCATCCTAATTTGACGAAGTATAATTCTTTTTAAATCGATCATGTCTCCTCCAACTATTCAGATGAGCTCTAAGAGTTTCCTTCTTAATAACTTCTTCGAAGCATTACGCGGTATATAATTAACAAAATAAACAGAAACGGGAACTTTATAACGTGCTAGTCTTTTCTCACAAAATGCTATTATTTGTTTTTCATTGACATTTCTTCCATCACGAATTTTTACAAATGCAACAGGAACTTCCCCCCATTTCTCATGCTTTATTCCCGTTACACCTGCGTCTTCTATCGCTTCGTGGGATAATAAAACGGTTTCGATTTCAGCAGGATAAACATTTTCCCCGCCAGAAATTATCAGGTCTGTTCTGCGATCAAGTATATAAAGAAAACCGTCCTCGTCGAAATAACCAATATCACCAGTATATAACCAACCATCTTGGATTGTTTTTTCTGTTTGCTCTGGCCTATTATAATACCCCTTTGTTACATTTGGCCCTTTTACTACAATTTCACCAACTTCACCAGGCTTAGTTGGAATTTCATTGTTTTCAATTTTTAATTGTACCGGAAATAATGCCTTACCTGCTGAGCCCATTTTTTTTAACATATATTCTGGGGCTAATGTAGCAATTTGTGAAGCAGTTTCTGTCATTCCATATGTTTGGAAAACAGGGACCCTATGTGCTTTACATTCCTGCAATAAAGAATAAGGCACAGGACCTCCACCCAACAGCATACATCGAAATTTTTCTGGATAATTTGATGTCCCTAAATCCTCCAACAAATTAGTTAACATTGCACTAACAACTGATACTATAGTAACATCTCGTTTAAAAATTGCATAATTAACTAATTCTGGATTAAAACTTTCTTGTAAGACCACTGGAATTCCATAAATCAAGCCTCTCATTAAAATTGATAAGCCGCTTACATGGTAAATAGGAACACATGCCAACCAACAATCTTCATGATAAAGTCCAAGGTTTAATGAAGAGGCAATCGCACTCCACCAATGATTGCCATATGTTAACATTACACCTTTAGGATATCCTGTTGTCCCTGATGTATAAATAATTGCTTCATTTGACTCTAAGTCTATTTCAAATTGTAATGGGACTTTTGTTTGTTTAATATCACTTAATTCATCATAGGAAAAGAAATCTAATAGTTGATTATATTTCTTTAGATTATTTACTTTGTCAGAATAAGTAGGGTCATAAATTAGCATCTTAGCATCCGAATCTTTTATTTGCCATAATAATTCATAAGAAGTTAGACGATTATTTAAAAAAATTATAACTGCCCCTATATAATGTAGTGCATTTATGACCAGCACACTACGAAGATTATTTTTTGCTAAGATAGCAATATGATCTCCTTTTTTTATCCCCAAAGTACCAAACCGATAAGCCATTTGTACTGCTCTCTTATTTAATTCGGCAAAAGTACATTGACCTTCCTCTGTAATAAATGCTATTCGATTAGGGGTAAGAGATGCTCTCTTATATAACCAATTTTGCATTTTTTGATTAGCCATAGTTAATACAACTCCCTAAATCCCTATAACTGTTAATTTATATAGAAAAATCAGCTTGATAAAGTAATTCTCAAGCTGATTCCCAAAATTTTTTATAACATTAGGGAAACCGTGGAAACTTTTTAAAATCAGGCTTCCTTTTTTCTTTAAATGCATCACGACCTTCCTTTGCCTCATCCGTTGTATAATATAGTAGTGTTGCATCTCCACCTAATTGTTGAAGTCCTGCTAATCCGTCTGTATCAGCATTAAAGGAAGCTTTTAAGAAACGTATAGCTGTAGGTGATTTTTCTAAGATTTCATTGCACCATTTTATAGTCTCTTCTTCTAGTTTTTCAAGAGGAACAACAGCGTTGACCAAACCCATTTCTAGTGCTTCTTTAGCTGAATACTGACGGCACAAATACCAAATTTCACGCGCTTTTTTATGTCCAACGATACGGGCCAGATAATTTGCACCATAACCGGCATCGAAGCTGCCAACCTTAGGCCCTGTTTGTCCAAAAACAGCGTTATCTGCTGCAATTGTTAAGTCACAGACAACATGTAATACATGGCCTCCGCCAATGGCATAACCTGCAACCATGGCAATAACTGGCTTGGGAATAATACGAATCAAACGCTGTAAATCCAATACATTTAAGCGAGGGATTTTATCCTCTCCAACATAACCGCCGTGTCCCCTTACTTTTTGATCCCCACCTGAGCAAAAAGCCTCATCACCTGCACCCGTTAAGATAATAACTCCTATATCTGCATCATCACGAGCACATGTAAAAGCATCAATTAATTCTTGAACAGTTTTTGGCCGGAAAGCGTTACGTACTTCCGGTCGATTAATTGTGATTTTGGCAATACCACCGTATGTCTCATATAAAATATCTTCATATTCACGACGGGTAACCCATTCAACTTTCAAAATATAAACCTCCTTATTTTTATAGAGTTTCTCTTTAATTTAATAAGTAATGTAATACTATTTGACTAAAAATCTGAGGTTCCTCCAAATGAACATTATGTCCTGTATTTTTAATTACCTTCAATTCTGAATTAGGTAGCTTATTACACATTAATCTAGCAATTTGGCAATATTTTTTGTCTAGCTCACCAACAAGTAAAAGCGTAGGGATGTTTAAATCTGCCAGATGTTCCCACCAAGAAGGTTGTATTCCGGTCCCCATACCTCTTAGACTATTTGCTAAACCTATAGTAGAATTACATAAACGTTGTTTCTTTAATGCAGTTTTCTTTTCTTTAGATAATTTATTCTGACTAGCAAAAAGCGGTATAGCCTCCCAATAATCAACAAAAGCTTCAATTCCTTGGCTCATTATACGCTCTGCGAGTTTTTCGTCCCTTATCATTCTTTCTTTTCTTTCATTTAAAGATTGAAGCCCCGGAGAAGTACTTTCTAAAATTAACCTGTGGACTCGGTTGGGGTATTTAATGGCAAAAGATAGCGCTAACCGACCTCCCATTGAATAACCTAGTAAATTAATTTTATCTAAATCTAATTTATTAAGTAGTTCTAATAAATCATCTGTAACATAATCCATGCTATATCTTTTAGCATTATCAGGACTTTCCGTTTTTCCATGACCAATAATATCTACCATTATTAGCTGAAAACTATGCTCCCAAAACTTTATAAAAGGATGCCAATTTTCGCTACTCCCAGTAAACCCATGTAATAAAAGTAGAGGAAAACCTTTACCATGAACATTTACATAGTAATTAATGTCATTTAGCTTTAAAATCATAGGTTATTCACTTCTACCATTTTTAAAGACAGTTTATCTAATACTGCTTGCCATATTTTACGATGCATATCCATATTACTTTTCCGTTCAGTTGGAACTTCAATAACAGTTAGACCCTTACTGTTAATACTGTTTTTTACTTCATTTCTAAATAATTCCCAAGAATTAACTTTAATAAATCTACCGCAATACATTTCTACGACATGTCGAAAATCTAAACCTGTTGGCGTCCCAAATAAGTCCTCAAAGTATTTTTCATTTTTTGCTTGAGGTAAAAATGAAAAAATACCGCCTCCATCATTATTAAAAACAATAATAGTTATATTTAAGCCATATAATTTAGCTGCTAATAAACCATTTAAATCATGAAAAAACGATAAATCCCCAATTACTAGCACGAGGGGAGAAACTGCTGTACTTGCACCTAATGCACTTGAAACAACCCCATCGATACCATTTGCTCCCCGATTCGCCAGAACTCTAAACGAACAATCATTGTTTCTAAAAAAGGTATCAAGATCACGTATTGGCATACTATTACCAACATATAACGTTGCGTTTGGGGGTAATAATTCTGTTAACTCTATAAAAACCTGTCCTTCAAATAAATTATCAGTTCTCCCATTTTTTAAAACAATATCTCGAGTAATCTGATTAAGCATAAGCCACTTTTTTAACCAATTTGTTTTCTGGGCTTGAATACGATTTGAACAACTAGATAAATAATTAACCAAGTTATTACAAAAATGAACAGGTTCTGTATAAATCATATTAGAAGCCATTAGCGTTGGGTCACGCCATCCATTATCCTCATCAATAATAATTTGTTGACACTTTGGATAACGTTTTATGTATAATAATAAAGACTTAGATATCGGCATAGCACCAAAGCGGATAATTACCTCAGGTTGAAGTGAATTAACTACTTCTTCGTTTCTTAAAAATGCATCATAACCATCAATAATCAATTCTTTTGAATGTTGACCACTTCTTAATTGAGAAAGAGGATCAGCTAATATAGGATAATTTAACTCGTCTGCTAATCTTACAACCGCTTTTGCTAGTGCAGGATTATCATCAGGGCCGCATATAATTAATCCACGTTTTTTCTTTTGTAATTGGCTTCCTACTGCATATAATTCTCTATCATGCATCCATTTTAAACTATAAGAAACATTCACATACCGTTCCCCGTTTTCTCGACCCTTGTCCCAAATTGAATGACAAGCTGAAAGGTTAGGAATTAACGGTTCACGAAAAGGAAAGTTTAAGTGTACCGGTCCCGAAGGTCCCGCTATAGCAGTAGAAACAGCTCTTTCTGCAACTGTTCGTACGTATTTTATCATTTCACATGAATCCTCTGGCAAAGCCATTTCAACAAACCATTTCGGATAGTTACCATATAGCCTAATTTGGTCTATTGCTTGTGGTGCTCCTACATCCCTTAACTCATGCGGTCGGTCTGCAGTTAAAACAAGTAAAGGTACACGGGACAGTTTTGCTTCCACTACTGCAGGAAAATAGTTAGCTGCCGCAGTTCCGGAAGTACATAAAAGCGCTACTACTTCTTTTTTGGCTTTTGCCATACCTAAAGCAAAAAAACCAGCTGAACGCTCATCGATATTTAACCATATTTTTATATCAGGGTGTTCAGCTAAAACCATGGCTAGTGGCGTAGAACGCGACCCAGGACTGATGACAACATTACGAACATTCGCACGAGCTAACTCATCAACAAAAGCAGCAACATATGCTGTCATTGGCTCATTTGTTGTCATTCCATGTCCCTCCCAATGCACTTATCATGGGTTTAAATTTAATTTGCGTTTCTTTATATTCAGTTACTGAATCCGAATCCCCTACTATGCCACATCCAGCAAATAGTGAAGCTTCCGCCCCTTTCAATAACCCGGACCGAATAGCAACTGCAAATTCACCATCACCTTTATAATCAATCCAACCGATAGGTCCAGCATACCATCCACGATCAAGAGATTCCATTTCTCTAATTTTTTGAATGGCTGTTTTTCTGGGAAATCCACCTAAAGCTGGCGTTGGGTGTAAATGTTTTACCACTGATAAAAGCGAAATTCCTTCACGTGCTTTTCCGATTATAGGAGTATATAAATGCTGAATATCTCTTAATTTATATAAAGTAGGACTTTGAGAAGCACTAACTGTCTCGCATACTTTGGACATTCCAGACTTAACCATTTTAACAACAATTTTATGTTCATGAAGATTTTTTTCATTATGAAGAAGTTCTAAACCTAATTTTTCATCTTCCTCATACGTCTTCCCACGTGCTATTGAACCCGCTAAACACGAAGAAAGTAGTTGGGAACCTTTACGTTTAACTAAACGTTCAGGAGAAGCCCCCAAAAAACAATCACCTTCACTCTCTATGGCAAATATATAACTCATTGGTTGTTCTTCTCGTAACCTATTTAATACTAGAGCAGGATCTATGACCTTATTGGCATAAATACGAAGTTCGCGTGCTAAGACTACTTTTTCCAAAATGCCTGAACGAATTTCTTCTGTTATTTTATCAACTGCTTGTATCCACTTTTCCGGATATATTTCTCGATAAGTATATTTAAGGTCTTTTGAGTCATACTGAAGATTACTGTTTTGTTGAAATAACTGTTCCCTTTCCTGGACAATATTTCTTAATTGTCCTTCTATATTATCATCCAAGCGAAGCATTATATTAGTGGTAAGCCAGGTTCCATCTTGCGAAGCAGTTAACATAAATTTTGGTAAAATCATCTTGGCATCAGGAAATTGATACCAAAGATTTGATCTTTTTTTAAATGGATCGAATGAAAATCCACCGATAATAATAGGTCCTGTAGCAGGCAAAAGAGCATTAGGTATTATACTATTCTTTACTATTTTCTTCCATTCATTTTCTATATAAGTAAAACGGTCTTTTAAATTCGATGCTGAAAAAATACGCGCAGAACCCACACCAGCTAAGATAAACTTTTTCGTTGGATCAGTCCAATAAACACGATCCCTTAATTCAGCCGCCTTTTCTGAAGCAAAAAAACATAAAGGATCTATAAAGTTTACTTTTTTCAACTCACTAATTAGTATGGTACGGGAAGTCTGCCGTAATTTTTCAATTCCTTTAACAAATTGTTGGTATAGTTCTTTAACTTGACTTGATGTGTCCACAATTTCTCCCACTTAACCTAATATATATAATTTCCAAAAATGATTAATTATAAATTAATTATAATTAAAAAAATATTTTACCTAATTTTTTTGACAACAAATACCGACATATGTTTATATTAAAAGATACACCTTTAATTATTGAATTGTCAATTCTTTTAGGTAAAATAATAAACAGTTTATCTGTTTTTGTGCATCATATTAAGATTTTTTTAAGAAAGGATATCAATAAATGGATTATAAAGGAACAATCCTTGAAACCTTAAACATAAAAAATATTGAATTATCACCTAATCGTGTTGTTCTATCAATGCCAGTAGGACCAAAGACTCGACAACCAATGGGTTATTTGCATGGCGGTGCATCTGTCGTGCTAGCTGAATCAGCCGCAAGTATTGGTACATTATTAAATATTGATAATAAATCAGAAACAGCCGTTGGTATTGAAATAAATGCTAATCATATAAGGAGTATATCAAAAGGGTTAGTCATTGCTGTAGCAACCCCTTTACATAAAGGAAAAAAAACAATGGTTTGGGATATTAAAATCACTGATGAACAAAATAATTTAATTTGTGTTTCACGCTGTACTATTGGAATTGTAAAGCTTTAATTCTATAAACTTTTAAAACATAACTATTGTTTAATCTATAAAAAGCAAGGTTTAAGAACCCTGCTTTAGACAGATTAAGTAAACTAACTTTAGTATAAAAGTACCCCAACTAACAAATAAATCAATTAATCAATCAATTACTTTCTAGATCGTAATTGAGTAGCCTTACCTAAGTAAACATGGACTGGCTTTTTTTCACAATAAGCATGAATTAAAACACGGATAATCTTAGGCAAACTCCCGAGTACTGGTATTTCCGCAGCACACATTAAAGCAGTTTCCCGCCAACCTAATTTACGAGCTGCTTCAGCAGGGAAAGCAGCATTTAAATCCTGTGTTAATGTAAAAAAAGCACTTATAACATTATCTTCCTTCAAGCCATTTTTAGCTATTATTTCTCTAAGCAAATAATCAGTAGCAGTAAGAATTGCTTCCGCTGTATTTTCCTTTACATCAATAGCTCCACGAATACCCTGCACTTTACCTTCATAACTATGTTTAAACTGTTTTTTGTTATCCATACTGATTTTCTACCCTCCTACCATACTACAATTTTCTAAACAGCTCGATGTCCCAAGCCTATACCAACTTCATCTAAGTGAAGCAAACCGATACAGAAGAAGATAGCTACACTTAAATGATCTTTATAGCGAGCTATCCCAATTTTCCCTCCAACGTTTAACCCAATAGCCTTCGGCATAATCTGTGATAAAGCCTCCCTTGTTGCTCCAGCAACGGCACCCTCTTCAGCATGATTATCTTTAATTATACCTTCCCTTTTAGCAGCAACCACCGTTCGCTCAACGATTTTTTGAACTGAATTAATAAATTCTCCACCGTAATCCACACCTGCAGAGCGAATACCTATAGCAAGATTTTCTTTTTTCATACTAAGCTCTTCTTCACGACTTTCTGATAATGCCATCTTTATGGCTACTGCCGTAACCTTTTTACTCCCGTAGTCCATCACCACACCACCTGAGAATCAAACTATTTATTTTTTCCTATCTACATACAAAATTATAACATATAAATATTTGATTTGAGTATTTATTAAAAAAAGGAGGTGCTATCACACCTCCTCAAAAAACTTAAGCAGCTTTCTATAATCTTGACCCTTTTTCTTAAATTATAAACTCATAAATAGAGGGGCAAAGACCAAAGATACTATAGTCATAAGTTTAATTAGAATGTTCATGGACGGCCCAGAGGTATCTTTAAACGGATCCCCGACTGTATCACCGTTAACAGCTGCAGCATGGGCAGATGAACCTTTACCACCATACTGTCCACTTTCAATATATTTCTTAGCGTTATCCCAAGCACCACCAGCATTAGCCATCATAACAGCTAAACAAAAACCGCTAACTAATGCCCCAGCAAGGAGTCCACCTAAAGCTTCCTTACCTAGACCAGGAATGAGACCTACCGCTAAGGGCACTACAACTGCTAATAAACCTGGTACAATCATTTCTTTGATTGCTGCCCCGGTACTGATAGCTACACAACGGGCATAATCGGGACGAGCCTTACCTTCCATTAATCCCGGAATAGTCTTAAATTGACGACGTACTTCTTCAATCATCTGGAAAGCAGCACGCCCAACTGCTTGCATGGTTAAGGCTCCAAAAAGAAATGGCAACATACCTCCAATAAATAAACCACTTACAACTTTAGGATCAGTTATATCAATAGCAGTAATATTAGCAGCAGCAGTATATGCAGAAAAGAGAGCTAAGGCTGTTAGAGCTGCTGATCCGATAGCAAATCCCTTACCGATAGCTGCTGTAGTATTACCTACCGAGTCAAGAGCATCGGTAATTTTACGTACTTTAGGATCGAGCTCTGCCATTTCTGCAATTCCACCAGCATTGTCAGCAATAGGACCATAAGCGTCAACAGCAACAGTAGTTCCGGTTGTTGAAAGCATACCAACTGCCGCCATAGCAATACCATAAAGACCTGCAAAGTTATAAGCAGCAATAATAGCGATAACAATTACTATAATCGGTAGGACAGTACTAAGCATACCAACAGCCATGCCCTCAATTATATTAGTAGCAGTACCTGTCTGTGATGCCTTAGCAATTTCTCTTACCGGTTTATAATTATCAGATGTGTAATATTCAGTAATACGGCCAATAAGAAACCCAGCGATAAGGCCAGCTATTGCAGCTATAAATACTCCCATAGAGGTATAAACAGCCCCACCAGCAGGAAACTGAGCCGGCAGTAAACGTGTAGCAAGATAAATCCCGCCAACAGCCAAAATACTGGATACAATTGTTCCGGTATTTAAAGCTGTCTGGGCGTTAGCACCTTCATTAGTACGGACAAAAAATGTACCAATTATTGATGATACAATACCCAAACCGGCAATAACCAGTGGTACAAGAGTACCGTTAGGAATATTTAAAGCAGCTGCCAGAGCTATACCAGAAATAATTGAACCAACATAGGATTCAAAAAGGTCTGCACCCATTCCTGCAACGTCACCGACATTATCACCGACATTATCAGCAATAACAGCAGGATTACGCGGATCGTCTTCAGGAATACCAGCTTCTACTTTACCAACAAGGTCAGCACCAACATCCGCAGCCTTTGTATAAATACCGCCTCCAACACGGGCAAAAAGAGCGATAGAACTAGCCCCTAAGGCAAAACCATTAATAATATTGGGATCTTTAAAAAGATAATTAACAATACCAAGACCTAAAAGACCCAAACCTACAACGGACATACCCATTACAGAACCACCGGAAAAGGCAATTCCAAGGGCTGCATTAGCACTTGTTCTAGCAGCATTAGCTGTTCTAACGTTAGCCTTAGTAGCAACTTTCATACCAATATAACCGGCAGCTATAGAACAAAAACTCCCAATTATATAGGAAATGGCTGTCGTCGGTTGCATGGTATTAGAACCAGTGGTAAATATGCCAGCAGCAACTATTAAAGCAGCCATGGCTATGATAAAGACAAATAATGTACGATATTCACGCATCAAGAAGGCCATAGCACCTTCATGAATTGCGCTTCCTATTTCCTGCATCCTTGGATTTCCAGGATCGGCACTATTAATTTTATTGGTGAGGTAAAACGCAAACAATAATGCCAGTAACCCCGCCAAAGGTACTACCAGTTCCACAAAAACTTCCTCCTCATCAACATCATTTCATTATAAATTTTTAAAAATGCAATCCAAAAGCCCCGGGAGGCCCGGGGCCAAACTTCCAATGGTTTTAGTCTGAACTATTTTTTCAACCAAGGCATCATTTCCCGGAGTTTATCGCCTACTTCTTCAATAAGATGTTCTTTTTCCTGTTTCCTTAAGGCATTAAAGACAGGACGTCCAGCCTGATTTTCTAAAATCCATTCCTTTGCAAAAACACCGTTTTGGACTTCTTTAAGAATTTGCTTCATGCTAGCCCTGACATTGTCATCAATAATTCTTGGCCCTCTTGTTACATCTCCGTACTCCGCTGTATCACTGATGGAATAGCGCATGTACTTTATGCCGCCCTCATACATCATATCAACTATGAGTTTTAATTCGTTTAGACATTCAAAATAAGCAATTTCAGGTTGATACCCTGCTTCTACTAAGGTTTCAAACCCAGCTTTAACTAAGGCTGTAGCTCCTCCGCAAAGGACAGCTTGTTCCCCAAAAAGATCTGTTTCGGTTTCTTCTTTAAATGTTGTTTCAATTACTCCGGCACGAGTCGCACCAATACCCTTGGCATATGCTAAACCTATTTCCTTAGCTTTACCGCTGGCATCTTGATAAACAGCAATTAGTGCGGGAACCCCTTGTCCCTCTGTGTACATTCTTCTTACTAAGTGTCCTGGTCCTTTAGGAGCAACCATGATAACATCTACATCTTCCGGAGGTACAATCTGATTAAAATGAATGTTAAAACCATGAGAAAACATTAGCACTTTACCAGCAATATACGGAGCAATTTCTTCACTATAAACCTTAGCTTGGACCTCATCGGGTAATAAAATTTGAATAATGTCAGCTGCCGCTGCTGCTTCGGCAACGCTCATTACTTCAAAGCCAGCTTCCTTGGCAGCCGCTACAGATTTACTGTTAGGTCTTAAACCTACTACTACGTCCAAGCCACTATCTTTTAAGTTTTGAGCTTGGGCATGTCCCTGGCTACCATAACCCATAATTGCAATTTTCTTACCCTTCAAGTTCTTTAAATCGGCATCCTGATCATAATAAACTACTGCCACTTCTCTCCTGGCCTCCTCAATAGGTCAGGATTTCACCTCCCATAAAAATATTGTAACATTATATTCTTAAATGAACTATAAATTCCTGCCTTAGTGGTATAATTCCCCAACAAGTTAGTACTCAATACCTTTTCTGGCATTAATTCCCTGTTCATAAGGATGTTTTACTTGACGCATATCTGTTACTAAATCAGCAATTTCAATTAAACTTTCTGGAGCATTTCTTCCTGTAAGTATTATTTCAACATTTTTGGGTCGCTGTTTCAAAAATTCTAATACTTCTTCTTCTTTTATAAGGTTAAAGTAAATGGCATTATTAATTTCATCCAAAATTAATACATCTACATTGCCGCTCTTAATTACTTTCCTGGCATAATTCATAGCAGCAGTTGCCTGGTCAATATCTTCTTGTTTAGGTTTTTTAGGATCGACAATAAAACCTTTTCGACCAAAAGTCTTAACCTCAATCTCTGGAGCCAATCTGGGGAATGATTTATGTTCCCCATAATCAGGGGTCTTCATAAACTGGATAATGTGAACTTTTAAGCCGTATCCAGCAGCACGTAGTGCCAAACCAAATGCAGCCGTACTTTTACCTTTACAATTACCAGTATAAATCTGGACTAGCCCCTGTTCTAAACCCTCCAGCTTTTCTTGTTCTGCCATTTTTCTCCTCCTCAATCAATATGTAATGTTATTACTTTGTCGTTTCATTCCTACTAGGCTATATAACCGTGACACTTCCCTTTCAGTAAGATAACGGTATTCACCCGGCTTTAAACCTTTTAAAGTCAGAAATTCCAAGCGTGTACGTCGAAGCCGAATAACTGGATGTCCTACAGCTTTTAACATCCTACGAACTTCACGGTTACGGCCTTCCCGTAATGTTAACTCTAGGACTGCATTATTATTCTTGACTTGTTTTAAATGTACCTCAGCAGGTAGAGTCAAGCCGTCTTCTAACATAACCCCCTGAGATAATCGTTTAATAGTTCTTGGCTTAGGTATACCTTTTACCTTAGCCAGGTATGTTTTAGAAATTTCATAGCGTGGATGGGTTAACCGTAAAGTCAACTCACCGTCATTTGTAAGTAATAAAAGGCCCTCAGTGGAATAATCAAGACGACCAACCGGATATAACCTGACAGGTACGTCTTTGACTAAATCCATCACCTTAGGCCGATTTCGCGGGTCGGTAACTGTTGTTATGTAACCGGCAGGTTTATATAACAAGATATACACTTTTTCTTCTACAAGCTTAACAACTTGTCCATTAACTGTTACCTTATCCCGCCCAGGTTGTACCTGTTTCCCCATGGCTGTTACCTTTTGGCCGTTCACCTCAACGTGTCCGGCACGAATCATTGCTTCAGCACGACGCCTTGAAGCAACTCCAGCCTGAGCCAGATACTTTTGTAATCGCATGTACATCCTCCAACAACGTTTTTATGCTATCATATTAACTACTTTAAGGCAATATTGCTACACTATTTTTTATTAACTTTTTAAAATATACACCAATAAAATATACTGAAATTATATACAATTATTTCTAGTTATGATATTATTGATTTTTATAGAGGAAGAGGAAAATGATGAAAAATGTTAATCGTTATTTATTATTAACAAAATTTATGATTTTTATATTCATTGCAGTTGGTATATCAACCATTATACCACCAATTCAAGATCTAGACCTTTTAATACTTAAAAAAATAATTTCATACCGAACACACAATGCTACAATTTTCTTTAAATTTATAACTTCTTTTGGTTCCCCCATGTTCTTTTTCCCTGGGACCGTAGCTTTATGTATCATATACTTCTTTTGGCAAGACGTACTTGGACCCTTAACTGTTTCGCTTACTATGGGCAGTACTTATGCTATCATGGAAGGATTAAAACAACTATTTAACCGGCCTCGTCCTATTTTTGCTCCTTTGGAACCGGCTAAGGGTTTCAGTTTCCCTAGCGGTCATGCTATGTTATGTACAGTATTTTTGGGTTTGCTAGCATTCTGGCTAATAAGAAGAGTTTGTCCCCGCCACCGTTTACTGGTAATTGGAATAATTTCTGCACTTTTACTTTTGATTGGTTTAAGTCGTCTTTACTTGGGTCTCCACTACCCTACAGATGTTGTTGGAGGCTATACAGCAGGTCTGGCAATTCTTTCTTTTTCGCTGGCTTTTATGAAAAAAATAAAAACATAAATACCTACCCAAACATTATTTGACATATAGCAATTGCTGCCATGAGACTGGAAATATCAGAAAGAAGCCCCAAAGCTAAAGCATATCGATAACGCCGAACCCCTACGGAACCAAAATAAACTGTTAAAACATAAAAAGTTGTATCAGTACTACCCTGCATCACTGAAGCTAAACGCCCAATAAAAGAATCGGGACCATAACTACCGATTAGTTCGGCCGCTATCCCCAAAGCACCGCCACCGGAAAGTGGACGCATGAGAGCTAAAGGCAAAATTTCACCAGGCACTCCGATTAACTGCAATACCGGATTTAAAACACCTGCAAAAAGATCCATGGCTCCTGAGGCTCTAAAAACACCAATAGCTACTAACATGCCAACAAGAAATGGAATTATCTTTACAGCTACTTTAAAACCATCTTCAGCCCCAGTAACAAAAGTTTCATAAACCGGTACACCCCGTAAATAGCCATAAACCGGAATTAGTAAAAGAATTATGGGAATTGCCCAACGAGAGATTTCGACTACTATTTCTGTCACTACTATCACCCCCTACGACCGTTGTATATACGACGAAAGAGGCGATCAAAAATAATAGCCATTATCATACTAAAACCGGTAGCTATAATTGTTGGGCCTACAACAATTGCCGGGTCAGTTGAATTTGCTGCTGCTCTGACCCCAATAATGGTCGCCGGAATTAAAGTAAAACAACCTGTATTTAAAGCCAAAAAAGTACACATGGCAGGGGTAGCTTCATCTGGTTTTTTATTTAAGCTTTGCATCTCCTGCATAGCTTTAAGGCCAAAGGGAGTAGCAGCATTCCCTAATCCTAGAATATTGGCACTCAAATTCATGATAATAGAACCAGTCGCAGGATGGTTCCTGGGAATTTCGGGAAATAAATAATTAGTTAATGGACGTAAAATTTTGGCCAAAAGAGATACTATTCCCGCTTCCTCGGCAATCTTTAAAAGTCCCAACCACATTGCCATAAGACCAATAAGCTCAAAAGATAAAGTAACTGCATTCTGTGCTGCTTCTAACGCAGCCCTGGTTACTATTTCAATATTTCCATTGAGACCAGCAACAACAATACCTGCAACAAGCATCAACAACCATATTAAATTTACCATAATAACCCCTCCATAAATTACCTCCCTAGTAACATTTATGAAGGGGTAATAATTTCTAGAACACCAGTAATTATGTACCTGCCTATACTAATTTTAACAGCGGCAGATTAAATACTGAAACAAAAGAATAAATAAAGTCCAACCAACAAGAACGACGTTTTACAGAAGTTACAGCCAATAAATCAACAGTAACTTCTTGACCATGAGAACTAAAAATCAAACTTCCGACTTTTTCTCCCTTTCTAATAGGTGCATGAAGTTCTTTGAGCTCAATTCGTTGCTTCCACTGCCAGGATTCATTATTGGGCTCAACTACTATCACATCATCTGCCGTAACTATCGGAATAGACCGAACCAGTCCTCCTCTCACATCAGCAGTAATCACCTGTTTATTAGCAGACATCAATTTCACTTGGTGAAAATTATTAAAACCATAATCTAATAATTCAGATGTTTCTTGATACATATTAGGTGATTTCATGACTACAGCTATCAGTCGCCAATCTTCCCTCGTAGCTGACCCAACAAGGACTTGACCAGCCGGAGTCGTATAACCGTTTTTTATGCCGTCAGCTCCTTTATAAGCGTTATAACCCCAAAGGAGTCGATTTTCATTTAATAAATAACGTGACCAAGGCTTACCCTGCCATGGAATAATCCGTTCCTTAGTTGCCACAATCTCTCTGAATTTAGAATTCTTCATAGCATAACGACCAATCAAAGCTAAATCATATGCTGACGAGTAATGATTAGGCGCAGTTAAACCATGTGGATTAACATAATTTGTATTTAAAGCTCCAATTTCCTTTACCTTTTCATTCATCATCACAGCAAAGTTTTCGACACTGCCGCCAATTGCTTCAGCAATGGCTACAGCAGCATCATTAGCTGATTTCAACAATAAAGCATAAAGAAGCTCCTCTAAAGTGAGTTCTTCCCCTTCCTGCAAATACATAGAGCTTTCAGGGGTTTGGGAGGCATTATGACTGGCCTTTACAACCTGATTTAGTTGTCCTTTTTCCAACGCTAAAATAGCTGTAGTGATTTTAGTTGTACTGGCTTGTGGACGTTTTTCATGAAGGTTTTTTGCCCATAAAACTTGACCGGAATGAGCATCCATTAAACAAGCACTTTTAGCTTGAATACTAGGTGTTACTGCTAAACAAACTTTAATAAAACCTAATAAAAAAAACAAAAAGACCCCGGTTATTATTAACCGGGGGTAGTATCTTTTAAGCACTATTTTTAAGGAACCCCCTACACCTTAAATTATGGGGTTAATTCGCCTTGTGTTAATTAATCTCCTGCCATTTACTTTCTACCAAATTCTACCCATTACCTAGGAATTATTCTCTGGGGTTGTTACAACCGTTTTTTTCATGGTTGTTGTCTGGGTCTGAGCAGTATTGGCTTTATTTTTCTTACCACTTATAATCTGTTGAATTTTTTCTACTACCTGAGGAGCTACATCTAATACTCTGTCAACGACAGCATTCTTATCAACAGGAATTAACCTTACCTGTTGTTTACCTACTACTAAAAATCCAACCGGTTTGACTGAAACCCCAGCACCACTGCCACCACCAAATGGTAAAGGCCCGTTACCGTTATTTCCCCCATTGTTAATGTCATAATCAGAACCACCAGCAGCAAAACCAGCAGAAACCCTCGAAACTGGCACAATTACATAGCCATCGGGTGTTTCAATTGGATCCCCAACAACAGTATTAACATCCACCATATCCTTGATGCTTTCCATAGCAGTTTTCATCAAGACTTCAATGGGATGTTCGGACATTCTGTCCTACCCCCCTTGTTTGCCAGACTAATTGCATTAAAATCAATATTAAATGTAAACCAGCGCTAATAATATAGCCCAGACGATAGGTAAATATACAATGAAAATCCAATTGGCAATATTCCCCATTAAAGTTGGGCTTTATGTTTAACTTTAATCCTTTAGAATTTAGTTTAGTCCTGTCTAGCAAATTGCGATAAAATAATGCCATTAATTGCCAAAGGGAACCGTATAAAATAGCTGTTGTTGCAGGTTCTGAAGTACCAAAAGTTAAGTCCAAATTAAAACGCTGACAGGTACCCCGAGCTAAAAATCGACGCCATATCCCGCCTGCTTTTTTTAGAAAGCTTAAAATAAGTTTTAAGAATCTGGCAGGCCCAAAATCATGGTTTACCTTATCAGCGTTACTTTCTTTATCAATCTTATTTTCTTTTCCTTTATACTGATTAGATTGCAGTTTTTCTTGTAAAATATCTATTATAATAAAGAACCAATTTGGCAATCGCTTATGTAAAGATGACGTATCCAATTGCCAAAAGCACCAGTCACCAGGTAGTCGAAATTTTACCACCAAACGCTCATTTTTATTATCATACTTATATAAAACTTCTAGCTGTACCGGAACCAGGAGTAATAAAAATACCCCCAAAAGATAACCTGTAATCCCGGCCCAGAGCACTTTTGCACCTCCGATGACAAAGTTGATATTATTTTTCCACCAACATGCTGCTATATACTATTTTCCTCATTAACAACTTTATCCAAAGGAGGTAGCTCACTCAAATCTTTTAATCCAAAGAATTCTAAAAATTGAGGTGTTGTTCCATATAAGTTAGGTCGGCCAGGAGAATCTTTGCGACCCATCTCCTTAACCAAACCACGTTTTAATAGATTGTTTAAAATACCATCTACCTTTACCCCGCGAATATATTCTATCTCCGAACGAGTTATTGGTTGCTTGTAAGCAATGATAGCAAGTGTTTCTAAAGCCGCTCGAGATAAAGCAGGTAATTCAGGTTGCAAAAAATCCTCAACATAATTAGAAAATTGCGGTCGAGTGCACATTTGATAGCCGCCTTCAATTTCCCTGATTTGTAAACCTCGACCCTCAGAATTATAAATATCTTTTAGTTCTGTTATTAACTCAACAACATCTTCCTTAGTAACACCTAAACACTCAGCCAATTTTTCAATTTTAACTGGTCCCCCGGCTACAAAAAGTAAGCATTCTAAAGCAGCCCGCAAATCACCGCTAAAAAATAACGGCAAAAAAACCACCTTCTTTAAGGAATGCGGTCAGCTATTTTAAGCCGCACTTCAATATCTCCAAACATTTCCTTCTGGTTAAAAACCAACCGACCTCTACGGGCTAATTCTAATATAGCCAAAAGACTTAAGGCTACTTCCAAACGGGTAGGCTTAGAACTTAAAAGTTTTCTTAGACTAACAACTTTTTCTCGGTATAGCTTTCTCCAAATATGGCGAATCTGTCCAACCAAACTCATAGGTGAACGCTTTATTATTTTTTTTTCTGGTTCTTTGATATCTTTTTTCTTGGTTAGTACCTCATTCATAATCCTGACAAGATCATTAAGTGTTACCCCAGCTAAAGGATTAACCTTTGCCAGTGCCTGGTTAACAGCTTCCTGGTCAAGAGGTCGTCCAAAAGAAAGACCCCCGCTGACGGCTAGTCCACTTAAATGTTCTGCTGCTTTTTTATATTGACGATAAGTTTCCAATCGTTCAGCTATAGCTTGAGCAGAAATTTCCTCTTCTATTTCCTCTGCTTCATCATCATTTGGATGGTTTAACAGAAGCCGAGCCTTTAATGCTAGTAATTCCGCTCCCAGAACTAAAAATTCACTCGCCCAGTCTAAATTTAGCTCCTGTACTTCGTGTAAAAAATCCAGATACTGAGCTGTTACCTCAGCTACGGAAATTAAGTTTACATCTATTTCTTGACGTTCAATAAGGGTGAGCAGGAGATCCAAAGGGCCTTGAAAAATATCTAGCCTTATATTACCAATCACCCGTCTCACCCCATCATAATTTTTTAAATTTATCTCTATATTTTCATTGCTTCACGAATTTTGTTCATAGTTTCACTAGCAGTAGCTCTTGCTTTAGCAGCTCCATCAGTTAAAATCTCATCTATTGATTCTGGACGCGCCTCCCACTTGGCCCGCCGTTCACGAACTGGCTCTAAGAAAGCATTTAATTTTTCTGCTAAACGTTTTTTACAAGCTACACAACCAATTTTACCTGCACGACAATTAGCTTCTATATCCTCAATTTCCTCGTTATTATAAATTTTGTGGTACTTATAAACCAAACACACTTCTGGGTTTCCAGGGTCTGTTTTATGAATTCGAGCCGGATCGGTTACCATAAGCCGGACTCGTTGCCATACCTCTTCTGGAGTCGCCGATATGGTAATATCATTATGATAACTTTTACTCATTTTACGACCATCAACACCCGGAAGCATAGCTACTTTAGCTAAAAGGGCTTGAGGTTCTACTAATAAATCAGTTCTATAAAGATGGTTAAACCGCCGTGCCACTTCCCGGGAAAATTCCAGGTGTGGAAGTTGATCCTCACCTACCGGAACAGCATCAGCAAGATATAGTAGAATATCTGCTGTCATCAAAAGAGGATAACCCAAAAATCCATAAGTGGAAAGATCTTTTCCTTCCTTACCCAATTGTTGAATTTGATCTTTATAGGTTGGACAACGCTCTAACCATGATATAGGTGTAAACATGGAAAAGAGTAAATGAAGTTCAGCATGTTCCTTCACATGGGACTGAACAAATAGAGTACTGCGCTCCGGGTCTAAGCCAGCCCCCAGCCAATCAAGAAGCATATTCCGGATGTTATTTTTAATCTCTTCTGTATTATCGTATCCGGTTGTCAAGGCATGCCAGTCAGAAACGAAGTAAAAGCATTCGTTTTCTTCCTGTAGGCGTACCCAATTTTCTAAAACACTTAGATGCCCAATATGAAGCCGTCCCGTAGGACGCATACCGCTTAAAATACGCATACCCCAATTACACCCTTTCAAAATACGAAGTCAACCCTAAATCAACCCTATATTCCTATATTAAAGTAAAGCTACTAATTTTAATAATAAGGGTCATAATTATATCTACAATAGGGCCCACAATAATTCTTATAATACCAGTAACGATAAGCAATAGCAAAATAATAGGACCGTAAGTTTCTAGTCGGTAAATTGTTGCCGCCCCTTCGTGAGATAAGAGACCTGCTAAAACCCTGGAACCATCCAAGGGTGGAACTGGGATCATATTAAAGACGGCAAGTACTACATTATAACCTATTAACAATCTTAAAAAAATAGGTAACCAAGTAAAACTGATACCTAATTGAAAAACAATATGCAAGGCAACTGCCGCCAGATAAGCTAATACCAAATTCATAACCGGACCTGCTAAACCCACCAACATCATTGCCTTACGCCGATCCATTTGGAAATAAAAGGGATTTATTTGTACTGGTTTAGCCCAACCAAAACCGGCTACAATCAGCAATAGGGTTCCCATAATATCAAGATGAGCCATGGGATTAAGAGTTAACCGTCCCTGATTTCTAGCTGTCGGATCTCCCAATATATAGGCCACCTTACCATGAGCATACTCATGAAAAGTCAGCGCTATAATAATCGCAGGTATACCTAAAACAAACTGAGTTAAGTTATACAGGTACATGACTGCCTCCTTTTTAAGGCAAGGCCCTACAGGGATTAAGCTAGCATATTCATAACTAATTTTTAATCTATTTTGTACATATTAGACGTGCCGGTAGAATATCATTACGAAGAAGGTCATTATAGTCTTCACGTTTTATTATCAAATCAGCATTTTGTTCTCGTACCAATACTGCTGCTGGTCTTCCTAGACGGTTATAGTTACTGGACATGGTATACCCATATGCACCGGTACAGGATACTAATAAAATATCGCCAACTTCAACCTTAGGTAACTTGGTATCCCATATTAGCATATCGCCTGACTCGCAACATTTACCGGTAATAGTTACTGTCTCTTCAGCCGGTAAGTTAGCTTTGTTAGCAATAATGGCTTCATACTTGGCCTCATATAGAGCCGGGCGAATATTATCAGCCATGCCACCATCTACAGCAACATACTTGCGTACACCAGGTATTTCTTTAATACTTCCTACAGTATAAGCAGTACTACCTGCCGGCCCAACAATAGAGCGACCAGGTTCTACTATAACCTTAGGTTTAGGTAAATTGAATTCTTTAGCTTTTTTACTTACTTCAATAAGAATTTTTTGAGCAAAAGAATTAATGGAGGGAGGAGTGTCGCCCTCAGCATAATAAATACCAAAGCCTCCCCCTAAGTCTAGCTCTGTGGTAAGAAGACCTGTAGACTCCTTAATTTCTGCGGCAAGTTTTAGCATAATAGCTGCCGCCTCACCATAAGGTTCTTGGTCAAATATTTGGGATCCTATATGGCAGTGTAAACCTTTAAACTCAAGTCCAGGTAAATCTTTAACTCTTTTAGCAGCCTCCAATGCTTGCCCATTAGGTAGAGTAAAACCAAACTTGGAGTCGATCTGGCCAGTTCTTATATAATCATGAGTATGGGCTTCTATACCTGGCGTTACTCTTAGAATAACATTGGCAACCTGTCCTTTTTCTACCGCGAGGCGACTTAGAAGCTCCATTTCAGAAAAATTATCTACAACAAATCGCCCTATATTAGCATCTAAAGCCTGACAAAGTTCCATATAACTCTTATTATTACCATGGAAATAAATGTGTTCCACAGGAAAACCGGCTGCTAAAGCTGTATAGAGTTCCCCACCAGAAACCACATCTAGACCCAGCCCTTCACTAGCAATAATTCGACACATTGCTGTAGTCAAAAAAGCCTTACTTGCATAGATTACTTCTGACTGTCCTTCCCCTACAGCAAAAGCCTCGTAAAATTTACGACAATTATTACGAATTAATTCTTCATCAAAAATATAAAGGGGGGTGCCAAACTCACGGGCCAATTGAGTTACTTCTAGACCTCCAATAGTAAGATTACCTGCGGAGTTTATCTGCATCGTTCCTTGTAATTTCATTGAATCCGATTTACTCCTTTCACCCAATTTATATTTCATTTTAACTAAGGTAAAAGTTCCTGTCCAGAAAAAGTGTAATAATTTACTTATAACCTAATATATCCTTATTAATAAGGTAAATCTAGAAAATTTTTTACAGAATTTAGTTGGTGAAATAATTACAAATTAGAAGGTAAATACCACCTCGCCGTGGAAAATATAGAAAATATAGGTTACTATTAATATCTAGTTAAATACTGACTTTACTTAAAATAAAAGGAGTGAATGATGTTGTCAATAGTCAAAAAAGCTGTTATTCCTGCTGCAGGTTGGGGCACTCGTTTTTTACCCGCAACCAAAGCTCAACCCAAAGAAATGCTGCCAATTGTTGATAAACCAACCATTCAATATATAGTTGAAGAAGTAGTCAATGCTAAAATGGAAGACATCCTAATTATAACAGGTAAAAACAAGCGTGCCATTGAAGATCACTTTGACCGCTCCCAGGAATTAGAAAATATATTGCATGAAAAAGCTCAAAAAGACCTTTTATCAATGGTAGAAAACATATCAAGCCTTGCTGACATCTACTATATTAGGCAAAAAGAGCAACTAGGTCTAGGGCATGCTGTTTATTGTGCCCGTGAATTTATTGGTAATGAACCTTTTGCTGTATTATTAGGTGATGACATTATAATTAATAAACCTTCATGTCTTGAACAAATGCTCTCAATATATAAAGATGTAAAAGCTACTATACTTGCCGTACAAGAAGTGCCAGAAGATGAAGTAAATAAATATGGGATTATTGAACCGGAAGATATTGACGGGCCTATTATTAAGGTTAAAGATATGGTAGAAAAACCTGACCCCGATAAAGCTCCTTCTAATTTGGCCGTCATTGGACGATATATTTTAGTACCTGAAATTTTCCCACTTTTAGAAAAAGTAAAACCTGGTGCAGGTGGCGAAATCCAACTAACAGATGCCTTAAGAATGCTTGCTAAAAACAGTCCAGTTTACGCTTACCGCTTCGAAGGTAAACGTTATGATGTGGGTGATAAATTAGGCTATCTTCAAGCCACAATTGAAATTGCATTATTCCATCCGGATCTTTCAAAACCTTTCCGTGAATATCTTGCTAACATAATACCTTCTATGTTAGGAAACCTGGAAGTTGCTGCTTGTAAAGATAAATAACAAACAAGAACCGCTAAAGCATTTTCTATAAAAAAGGGAGAACTATTTAAACAACAAAGTTCTCCCTTAACTTTATATAAAAAACAATCTTTATACCAATTCTGGTTGTAAATTTTATACCGCCGCAGCATTGCTCCATTTACCACAGCGGTCACCCCAGCGTGCAAGAACCTTTTTGCCTTCCTTTAATTCAACTATCTCACAATGATTGGCACAACCGCTACATTCAAACCCACCGGTACTAAATTCTCTTTCTGTAAGGTCTATACCCCTAAAGGCACTAACTTTAGGATACATTTCTTTTGCTAATAAAGCTGATCCAAACGCTCCCATGACCCCATAATATTTAGGCACAATTACATCAACACCTAAATTTTTACTAAAGGCTTGACGCATACCATCATTGGCAGCAACACCACCTTGGAAAACTATGGGTGCTAAAATCTCCTTACCTTTACCAACATTATTTAAGTAATTACGTACTAAAGCTTCACATAATCCAGCAAGAATATCCTCTAAAGGATGTCCCTGTTGTTGTTTATGTATCATATCTGACTCTGCAAAAACCGCACAACGGCCTGCAATGCGAACCGCATTTTTGGCATTAAGAGCTTTAGCCCCAAACTCTTCGATAGGAATTCCAAGTCTAGCTGCTTGTTGATCCAGAAAAGACCCTGTTCCCGCAGCACAAACTGTGTTCATAGCAAAATCCGTCACAACCCCATTACGCAAAATTATTATTTTTGAATCTTGACCACCTATCTCAATTACAGTTTGTACTTCAGGAACTAGATAACTTGAGGCAACGGCATGGGCAGTTATCTCATTTTTAACTACATCAGCACCAGCAAGAACTGCTGCTAAGGTTCGACCACTTCCGGTTGTACCAACACCACCAACCTTAATATTTTTTCCTAAATCACTTATTAGTTGTCTTAACCCATCTTGCAATGCTTTAATAGGTTGCCCATGGGTTCTTATATATACAGAATGAAGAACTTCACCTTGCTTATCTAAGGCAACAACATTGGTACTAACCGAACCGACATCTATGCCTAAGTAAACTGTTGCCAAAATATCAGCCCCTTAAATATTAATTATTCCTTTATTTAAGGAATTATTTTTCTGACGCCCAATCATATCGACAAAAGCCTCGAGTCGCGTTTGTAGTCCTGCTTCACCCGTTTGTTCATCTAAGTAAATTGTCATAATAGGAACACCTGTATCCTGTTGTACAGACGGCATAACCGAATGAGCAACAATTTCCGGCATACAAGTAAGTGGAGCTAACTGAATTACCCCATCACAACCTGAACGAGAAAAAGCTACTGCATCACCAACCGAATCCCAACCGTGACCACCAACAAAATGATTTAAATAAGGGGGTGCAGTTTTCTCCGGATGATGATTGGGTAAAGGCATAATACCTTTAAAAAGGTTATCATTAATCCATCGACTTATAAAAAGCCCTCTAACAACCTCTACTCCTAATCTGCCTAAGCGTTTTTCCATATCAAGGTTAACTAGAGGTTCTAAAACAGTGTAAATTTCCCCTACTATCGCTATTCTAAGTGGATTAATAGATCGTCTATGTATGTTATTTAATTCACTTTCAGCCTCTTTATATACCCTTTTTATTGACCTTCGGTCATTTGCTTCGTCTATTTTCTCTAATGCTTTTCGAAAAATTAAATCTGCTTGTCCGGGCTTTTCTTCAAGGGGACGCAAGCGATGTAACTGTTGCTCAAGGGCATCAATAGCACAAGCCTTTTGCCAGGCTAAAATCACCCCACGTACTCCTTCTTGCCATGGACGGCGGTTTAGATATTTGATCTTATCCCAAACTTCTGAAAAGTGTACATCAGGAGGTTCAAAAACTACCATATCAAACTCATAACCAAGGTCCTTTAAAATTTCATGTTGTACAGCAGCATAATAACCAATACGGCAAGGACCAACTCCACCAGCCATGACAATGGTATCAGCCCCTAGTTCCCTTGCTTCTAAGAAATTACCTAAATTAACTTTTAAAGGAAGACAGGCTGATTCCGGGGCATACCTCACACCTAACTCCATTGTACGTTTGGTACATGGTGGTGGAACCACAACATCCAGTCCAAGGTGAGTAAATAATGTTTTCAAAACAATCCAAAGATTCCCCATATGAGGAAAAGTTACTTTCATGCTGAACACCTCCGGGTCAGCATATCCACAAATGCTTCAAGGCGTGTATTAAGACCTGCCTCTCCAGTATGCTCATCCAAATTTAATAACAAAAACGGTTTACCGCAACGCCTGGCATAACGCTCAGCCAACTCACCAACCATAGAGTCAGGCCCACAACCGAATGCAGTTAAATGAATTATACCGTCAATATCATCTCGTTCCATAAAGTTTAAAACTGCACCCATGGTTTTTTGTCCAAGGGTCCAATAAAGTCGTTTAGGGAGTACCCGGCATGCTTCTTCAACTTCATCGTCAGTTAAATTTTCAGGTAAATATACTCTGCTTCCAAGCTTCTGTACCTTGTGTGGGATGTCCATTCCAAGATAACGATCATATAAAAGATATCCATGTCCCACAATTCCTATATTGATAGGATTTTCGGTTGTACCTGCAGTTAATTTATCTTCCCTCTGTTTTGCCAACCATGCCTTATAGCATTTTTCCGCTTTCTCTTTAGCCTTAAGTACTTTTGAACCTGAAAATCCTAAAGTTCTGGCTACGCTCCTTACTGCAGTTTCTAAACCCTTTTGCGGATTTCGGGATAGATTTATTGTGCTATCAATTATTTTTGGACATGGCTTTAAAGCCGTTCTTAACATATCAGGTAAGCCCATTAGTTTGGGACAAATAAAACTCTTTCTTTCCACACTTACTAATCTAGGAACAAAAAGTGCGTCAACCCTTTCAGATAACCAAGCAGCATGACCATAGTAAACCTTTACTGGTAAGCACGCTTCAACAACTGCTAAGCTTACTCCCATATCTAATATTTCTTTGGAAGTGGGTGGTGAAACCAATACTTCTAAACCTAAATCCTCAAAAAAGGCTTTCCACCATGAACCATAGTAATAATAAAAGAGGGCACGAGGCACCCCCAAACGCCATTTTTTACCTTCCATTTCCATCATCTTCCTTATCAAGCTCTGGCCAGATTTTTGTCTCTTCTTCTTTTATCTGACCAGCTTTGGTAACTTGCTTTTGATTTAGAGGTCTACGGGCTACAGTTGGGTAAGGTTGCCGATCCATATCTAAGGGATGTAAAGCTTTAGATCGTAATTTTAACAAGGGAACAGGTGGACGTATTAAAATATCCTTAATAGCCCTGAGATTAAAAGGTACTAAAGGCCAAAGATAAGGCAGCCCAAAAGATTTTGTCGTTAGTAAAAGTATCATTGTAGCTAACAATATAGCTACTAAACCAGGTATACCGAATAATCCTACACCAATAATTAATAGGATTCTTATAATAGTATTAGCCATACCAAGTTCATAGCTAGGAGTTGCAAAAATCCCTACAGCTGCAATAGCCATATATAAGACTACTTCCGGATTAAATAAACCTACCTCAATTGCAATTTCACCGATTAACACAGCAGCAATTAAGCCTAGAGCTGTAGCCAAAGACGTTGGTGTATGAATAGCAGCTAATCGCATTAAATCAACACCAAGCTCAGCAAAAAGAAATTGCCATATTAAATTAACATGTCCTATTTCTTTTGGTCCTATAAATTTTAAATTAGGTGGTAGTAAATTAGGTTGCAAAGCAACTAAAAGCCAAAGAGGCGGTAAAAATACGGAGGCAGCAACACCTATAAAACGTACGGCCCTGACAAAAGTCCCTATCAGAGGTGCCTGACGAAATTCTTCGGCATGTTGAAGATGATGAAAAAGGGTCGCTGGTAAAATCATAATACTTGGAGATGTATCTACCATAACCAAGACATGACCCTCTAAAAGATGAGCAGCTGCTACGTCTGGTCGTTCAGTGTAACGGACTCGCGGAAATGGGTTCCAAAAACTCCCTGGACTAATGAATTCTTCAAGAGATTTTTCTGCCATAGGCAGTCCATCCATTTTAATATCCTGAATTCTTTTCTTAATGGTCTTTACTAATTTTGGATTTGCTATATCTTTAATATAAACTACAGAAATATCTGTTTTGGAACGGCTGCCAACTTGAAGTATTTCAGTCCTTAACTTTGGATCACGTACCCTCCGGCGTATAAGGGCAGTGTTAAATATTATTGTTTCAATAAAGTTATCACGAGAACCACGTACAACCCGCTCTAAATCAGATTCCTCAGGATTACGGGCCGGATATTTACGAACATCGATGGAAAAAACCTTATCAAAACCATCGACAATCATTGCCAATTCGCCGGTTAAGATTTTATCAACTACTTCATGAAGATCATCTACAGCTGAAACTTGAATATGGCTTAAGTACTGATTATAGACCTTTAAGAAAGCATCTGGAACTAGATTCTCACGTTCTAGCTTAGATATTGAAGTTAAAATATAAGTCATTACATCGTCTTTAACAAGACCATTAATATAAAATAAAGTTGCCTTTCTTCCCGCAAAAATTATATCGCGTTTAATAACATCAAAGCTCTCGCCAACCCCTAGCTCTCTTGAAATCCAATCCACATTAACTTCTATTTTTTTGTGAACTTGAACTTTATCACCTGTTATTGTCATATTTTCCCCTTCTAACCTTGTGGGTTAAATAATACTGCAATGACATAACCAAAAATTACAGCTGCAGCTACCCCTGCTGCTCCTGCCGTAACACCACCAGTAAAAGCGCCTAGTAAACCTTGGGATTGAACAGCCTCAAGGGTACCTTGGGCTAAAGTATGGCCAAAACCGCTAATTGGTATGGTAGCACCGGCACCGCCTATTTTTACCAATGGCCCGTAAATACCCAAAGCACTTAGAACAGCTCCGCCAGTTACAAAACCGACTAATATATGAGCAGGAGTTACATTATAGGGGGTTAAATCCATGATTAGCTGTCCCACTAAACATATTAATCCGCCTATAATAAATGCCATAACTACGCTCATAAAACACCTTCCCTCTCTTTTCACTTTTTGATAGATTAGAGCATTTCAATAACAACACCGTGTCCAATACCTGGAATTGATTCTCCCTGCTGTATAGCTGTTGGACTTAATAGGGCCCCAGTACCAACCCCAAGCATGCGTTTAATCTTACCGTTATTAAATTGACCCATTAAATGCCCCGCAAAGACGACACCAGAGCAGGCACATCCACTACCACCAGCATGGGTATCCTGGCGTTCGTGGTCATAAATCATAATTCCACAATCATTGTAGTTATTAGAAACATCATATTGCTGCTGTTGTAGAAGTTTTGTGGCTATAGTATGACCCACCTTACCAAGATCACCTGTAACAATAAGGTCATAGTCAACGGGACTACGCCCAGTATCTTGAAAATTCCGGACAATAGTGTCTACAGCAGCAGGAGCCATAGCTGAACCCATATCATTAGGATCTTTAATACCTGCATCGACAACTTTTCCGATGGTAGCATGGGTTATACGGGGTCCATTACCTGCTGGAGCTAGTAATACTGCGGCAGCTCCACTAACTGTCCATTGTGCAGTCTGAGGACGTTGTACACCCTGTTCAGTAGGAAAACGATACTGGCGTTCTGCTGTATCATAATGACTACTAACTGCGGTCACCACATGGTGAGCAAAACCACCATCTATTATCATAGATGCTATTGCCATTGACTCATACATAGTTGAACAGGCACCATATAAACCCAAAAATGGTATACCTAAAGTTCGAGCGGCATAGTTTGCTGATATTGTTTGATTTAATAAGTCCCCAGCTAAAAAAACATCAATATCTTGTGGTTTTAACCGGGCTTTATTAATAACCATTTTAACTGCTTCTTCTAACATTTTTCGTTCAGCTTTTTCCCAAGACTCTTGTCCAAAGTAGCTGTCCTGAGTAACCATATCAAAGGTCTTACCTAAAGGTCCTTCCCCTTCTTTAGGCCCTACAACTGAAGCAGTAGCAACAATTACCGGTGGATTTGAAAACTGTACGGTAGATTTTCCAATCCTTTTTGGAGCACTCAATAATATTCACCCCTAGGATATAAGATAAGCTATTAAACCGATGACGACTGAAATAATAAACCCATAAACCAAAACTGGACCGGCTATACTGAACATTTTAGCCGCTACTCCGAAAACAAAACCTTCTCTTTTATATTCCATGGCCGGTGACACAATAGAGTTAGCAAATCCAGTAATGGGAATAATCGAACCTGCTCCAGCCATTTTACCAATTCGGTCGTAGACACCTAATCCAGTTAAAAAGGTACCTAAGAAAACCATTACTATTACCGTAGCCGAAGCAGCATCTTTTGGGGGCAAACCATTAGCAGTAAACATTAAAGTTATAATTTGACCTATAGCGCTTATTGTTCCGCCCACCCAGAAAGCATTTATTGCATTAACCAATACATTGTTCTTGGGCTTTACGCTGTCAGCTAACTGCTTATAAGCCTTTTGGTCATATGCCTGTTTTTGCTGCATTACTTGTTCCGTTAAAGTTAAAGGCTTTTTGGGTGGTCCCTGCTGTTTATTATTGGCCATAAGCTTCACCTCTGGTATATTATTGTCATGCAATAGCAACCTTATACCTTAAGAATTACCTAAAAGGTGCCTCTAATTTCCTAAAGCCTGCAGCGGTGATGGTATATGGCCCCCGCGCTTAAACATATCTTTTGGACTAAATCTATTAATTGACATTATAGGAGCACGTCCTAATAGTCCCCCAAATTCAACCATATCCCCAGGCTTTTTATTAGGAACAGGAATTACTCTTACTGCTGTTGTCTTGTTATTTATAACACCTATTGCTGCTTCATCAGCAATAATACCTGCAATAGTTTCAGCTGGTGTATCCCCAGGGATAGCAAACATATCAAGCCCAACCGAACAAACAGCTGTAAGTGCTTCCAATTTTTCTATAGTCATCGAACCATCCTGAACCGCCCTAATCATACCATTATCCTCACTCACTGGAATAAAAGCACCACTTAGACCACCAACATAAGACGCAGCCATAGCTCCTCCCTTTTTTACAGCATCATTTAAGAGTGCTAAAGCTGCTGTAGTACCAGGACAACCACACCGCTCCAAACCAATGGCTTCAAGAATTTCTGCCACACTGTCACCCTGAGCATTAGTAGGCGCTAAAGATAGATCGACAATACCAAAAGGTATATTTAAGCGATTTGCAACCTCTTTACCTACTAATTCCCCTATTCGTGTAATTTTAAAAGCTGTATTTTTAATTAACCTGGTAAGTTCTCTTAAATCAACATGGGGATTTTTTCGAAGAACCGCAAGAACAGCTCCGGGTCCGCTAATACCAACATTTATAACAAATTCTGGTTCTCCAACACCATGAAAAGCCCCAGCCATAAAAGGATTATCCTCTGGAGCATTGCAGAAAGTAACTAATTTAGTACAACCAAAACCATCTTGATTTGCAGTTAAATACGCTATTTCCTTAATCAATTTACTTAAATCAGAAATTGCATCAATATTTATGCCAGTTTTACTGCTCGCCACATTTATTGAAGCACAAACGCGTTCAGTAGTAGACAAAGCTTCCGGTAAAGAGTTAAATAAAATGCGGTCACCCTTTGTAAAACCCTTATGTACCAAAGAAGAAAAACCACCAATAAAGTCAATACCTATTTCCTTAGCCGCCCGGTCCAAAATCTGAGCTATTGGAATAAAAGAATTACTATCACTTATGGACTGGCCTATTTGGGCAATAGGAGTTACAGCTATCCTTTTGTTTGCTACAGGGATACCATAGTTAGCTACAACTCTTTCAACCTCAGCATTTAATCGTTTAGCAGAACGAGTCACCTTATCATATATCCGTTGGCAAGTTTTCTCCATACTTGTTGTAATGCAATCCTGTAAGCTTATACCTAAAGTCACAGTCCTGATGTCTAAATGTTCTACTTTAACCATCCGAATAGTCTCTAAAATTTCATCAATTGAAAATGTAGGTAACAATTTATTCCCTTTGCCCTCCTTAAATTCTGTGCATAAATTTAAAGACTTCTGCCCTTTGTACTGTTATTTCAAGAGATAGATCTTTCCCTTTCTCCTTTAGCACTTGTTGTAGTTCATAAAAATTGATTTTACCAGGTGACAAATCAATAATCATAATCATTGTAAAAAATTCCTGTAATATAGTCTGGCTAATGTCTAAGATGTTGATATTAGCTTTGGCTAAAACAGCTGTTACCTCAGCTAATATGCCAACTTTATCACGACCTAATATGGTTATTATTGCCCGTTCATCATTAGTTGTCATATTTCAAACCACCGCCTCTAAAGAGCTTTTACCTAGAATGCCAGATATAGTTCAAAGCCATATTTTTATAGTTATATTTGCATTATATACAAATTTTATCATTTAATGGTAACTTTACCCATAATAAAGACATATTATGTAGTAATCTTATTTGAGGGAGGATGTTCTTTATGGAAGAAAAACAAGAAAAAAGTCGAGGTATCACTATACGCCCCAATGATGACAAATTAGAAAAACAATCCTTCTCTTATGAACTCGCCCGCGCCTACGTACCATGGCAGCGTTTTACTAAAAAATGGGATCCTATGGAAGGACTTACCCGAGGAACAATTTTCCCTGAACTTTATAAACCCTATAAGAGAGATAAATACTAAATCCAAACCTCTAACAGGAGGAAGAAAAAAATATGGACGGTCAACGACTAAATTTATTAAAAAAAATTATGGCCTTAGAGTTTACTGCCCTTGAACTTAATCTTTATCTTGATACCCATCCCAATGATCAACGAGCTCTGGCAGAGTTTAATGAAGTTAGTCAAGCTTTGCTTCTCGCCAAAAAAGATTATGAAGCATATTACGGCCCCTTGCTTAATTATGGTTTTTCGCCAAGTCATAATGCCTGGCGGTGGGTTGAAGAACCCTGGCCCTGGGAAATAAGTTTTTAAAGCGGAGGAGATTATATGTGGATATACGAAAAAAAACTTGAATATCCGGTACGTGTTAGTTCTACCAATCCAGCCCTTGCTAAGAATATTATTACCCAATATGGAGGTCCAGATGGCGAACTAGCCGCTTCTTTACGTTACCTTACCCAGCGTTATAGCATGCCTATCCCCCAAGCTAAGGCCATCCTAACAGATATTGGCACTGAAGAATTAGCTCATATGGAAATAGTAGCTGCACTTGTATATAACTTAATAAAAGACGCTTCAATTGAACAAATAAAAAGAGCCGGCCTGGATGGCTATTATGCCGATCACGATCGTGCCCTATACTTTGTCAACGCCGTTGGTAACCCCTGGACAGCTACCTATATTCAGTCCAAGGGAGACCCAATTGCTGATTTATATGAAGATATGGCAGCTGAGCAAAAAGCCCGAGCAACTTATGAATACCTTATTCAACTCTCCGATGATCCTGATGTTACCGATGCCTTACGCTTCCTACGTGAACGGGAAGTCGTTCACTTCCAACGTTTCGGTGAAGCATTAAATTTAGTACAGGATTACATGGATAGTAAGAAATTTTTCTAAATTGACTAAAAATTAAAGCCAAGGCATTTTAGCTAAAAACCTTGGCTTTATTACATAATTTTGTTGCTTTGTCTATCGATTTAAATATTTTTTATCTATTGAAGCAACAAGTGAAGGAATACTCCAATAGCTGCAGTCAGAAACTGCCCTAATAAGATTGCAGGAAAAACACCTGAACCATAAGCCGGCTGTAACGGACAGAGAGCCCAACTAAGAATACTCCCTAAAATCAACCCAAGAGATGCCAGTTCATTACCATAAAAATGAGATAAAATTTAAACTTATCAATACAATAAAGTTTATTCCTGTATTTTAATGGATTTAGTTAAAATGGAATTTACTAAATTTCTGTCTTTTAGTAGAATTCGTTATATAATCGATTATGATAAGGTTATTTTTTATGTCCATAAAAAGTACTTATAAATAAACTAGTTTTCAATTTTGGTCAGGAGGTAAATATGTATCAGTTAAGTGATTGGGATAAAGTAGTTGAGTTCCATGGACATATATGCCCAGGATTAGCTGTTGGTTACCGTGCTGCTCTCGCTGCTCTGCGTGAACTACAAGTATCCCGGAGCGAGGATGAACAATTGGTTGCTATAGTTGAAAATGATGCCTGTGGTGTAGATGCCATTCAGGTTTTAACTGGTTGTTCCTTTGGAAAAGGAAATTTAATATTTCGGGATTATGGGAAACACGTCTTTACTATCGGACGTCGAAGTGACGGTAAAGCTGTTCGAATATCTATTAAAAAGAAAAATCGAGTAGAAAATAAAAATTATTATGTTTTAATAAAAAGTGTTCTAAATGGAAATGCAACAGAAGAAGATAAAAAAACTTTTAAGAAAATACATAAAGAGAAAACTGAAAGAATACTTAACGCACCCGAGGAAGAAATTCTCGAAATAACACATGTAACCTTGGATTTACCTCGCAAAGCCCAAATCTTTCAATCCGTAGAATGTGCTATATGCGGAGAAACAGTAATGGAACCACGAGCCCGGATTCAAAATGGTAAAATAATCTGCATCCCATGTAGTTCGTTGTCCACATAGTTATCTATACTAAAAAAAGGGAGAAGCCCTAATGATAAGGACTCTCCCTTTTTTATATATAAACAACCTACCTGAAATTTGCTTCACATAATATAGATAATATACAGTATGCCCAAGTTTTTAATCCTTATTATAAACATATCCCAGAAATAAACAAAATGCTCCATTCACTAAAACAAATATAACAGGGGTAGTTAGTGGCTTATTGGATACTGTAGTAATAATCAGAGATATTACCCCTGTAAAAATTGTCAAACCATCCAACAAATCTTAAGACGCTTTTTCCCGTAATTTTAATATCTTTTTTACGAGCCACATTGGACCGCTCCTAAAAAATTATCATAATTATTTCATAATCTTTTACTACACATTGAAATATATGAACTATACTATCTACTGCGACACATTAACATAGAGATTCATACAGTTTCTCTTTCAAACGCTTATTTTCAGCTTCTATTTCTCCTACTAATATAGGTAAAACCCATTTATGAATTGGGGGCCTGCACCTGGAGGATGTTTAGTACCTATACTAACAACAGGTGCTAAATATAGCACTTTCTTAATATATTTTTATTTCACGCAATTGTTACAACATTTTGCGTATCGTTTAGTTGTTCAACAATCTCATACATATTGGTTATCCGACCAACTACCAATTTATCTTTAAGCTTGTAATAGTCCAGGCAAGTTCCACAAGATATAATATCTGTTCCTTTGGCCACCAGACTCTTTAAATGTTCCAACACAGGGGAACCCTCAGTGGTCAGATAAACACCACTATTAATGAAAATCAAAACCTTCGGTACAGACTCCTGTTCAGTTAATGAATAAAGGAAGCTTTGCATCAGAAGCCGTCCTAATTCCTTTTCCCCCTTACCAAAGTAATTGGTAGAAATTAAATACGTTTTTCCCAATTCGCATGTAGTTTCCTTATCCTTTTCCGATGATTCGGGTAAAGAAGCACCTTTACTGATGATAATACGATAGTTTTCTCCTTCTGAATCCACCCGGAAATTGTATCCAGCGTTACGGGCAAATTTGGATACATTCTCCTTGGCTATCTCATTATCAACTAAGCACGTTACTATTCCGCTATCTAATTCTTCCAATGCCTTCTTGGTGTTGACCACCGGCATGGGGCAGGCCAAACCTCGGTTATCTATTTCTACCCTTTTGGTCATGGTTTTGTTCCTCCTTAATAATGTTATTATCCTAATATTCTACAAAGCCATGATGTCCCTGGCGGCATAACTCAGCTATAGCTTCCAATACATAATCCACGTCCTGGGTCGTATTGAACCAACCTAAACTCAACCTAACTGTACCTCGAGGATAGGTACCGATGGTACGGTGTGCCCAAGGGGCGCAGTGGAGGCCCACCCGGGTCATAATCCCATAACGCCGATCGAGAGCAAAACCAACATCTGAGGGCTCGAGCCCGTTGATATTAAAAGCTACAACCGGAGCCTGTTCTTCTGCCTGAAGAGGACCGTAAATAGTTACGCCTTCAATTTCGTTTAGACCATCTAAAAGCCTTTTCGTTAATAACACCTCATGTCGCCGAACTGTTTCTACACCTTGCTCTAAGATAAACCGGACGCCTGCTCCCAGTCCCGCTACTCCGACAGTATTTGGCGTACCACTTTCAAACTGGTCGGGAAGAAATTCCGGTTGGATATCAAATTCAGAACGGCTCCCCGTACCTCCCCTTTTTAGCGGGGACAGCTTAACACTCTCGGCTACATAAAGTCCCCCTGTACCCTGGGGGCCTAACATGGCTTTATGACCAGCAAAGGCCAAGAGATCAATGTTCAGTTCACTAACATCGATGGGGTAACATCCGGCGGTTTGAGCAGCATCTACTACAAAGATTAACTCACATTCTCTAGCTATGTTCCCAACCTCTTTAAGTGGTAAAAGAGTACCGATCACATTGGAGGCATGAGTGAGAACAATCATACGGGTATTAGCACGTACTGCCGTTCTAACATCTTGAGGTTCCAGGTGTCCCGTAGAAGAACACTGGACAATAGTTAGCTCTACGCCCTTTTCCTCTAGGTATCGTAGGGGACGAGACACTGAGTTATGCTCCATGCTGCTGGTAATGACGTGGTCGCCCGGTTCCAAAAGACCTAAAAGTGCTAGATTCAGAGCCTCGGTAACATTTAAAGTAAAAACCACCTGCATGGGATTCTTGATTCCTAAAAGAGAGGCCACTGCCTCCCGGGCCTCATATAAAACTCGACCCGCTTCAATGGAGAGCCTGTGACCGGAGCGTCCGGGATTAGCACCAGTTTTTTTCATAAAATTAACCATTGCTTCGCTAACCTCTGGCGGTTTAGGCCAGGACGTTGCGGCGTTATCCATATAGATAATGCTCAAAAGATACCCCCCCTTTAGTAGCACATAAATCTTTTTTATTTCTTTAAAAGCCCATAAAAATCTGAACTTTAACTTATTTATAGCCGGTAAATACCTTCAATTTTAACCTCATTCTCTTTAATAACTATCCGTACCTGCTCTTTTAACCCCTCGGTAACACAAATGGCTATACCACAGGAAGCACTAATCTGGCGAGGGGTGGGGACAATGGTGAATGGTATTTCTTTATCTCGGAGTATTTTTTCTAACCTAAGCCCATGATGGGTGGAAGGAAAAACCACGTAATAGAAACTGTTATTAGTCATTGCTGTCTCCTTTCAGCATATAAAGCTGTTCCAACAGCTCCTACTTTCCGAGGTTCAGGTGGAACTATTAAGTTCTGATAGTTGTAACCTCTGTAATACATTATGATTTCGTGCGAAAACAATTACATCCTTTTATCTTTTTTATAAAATATTGTTATAACCTGATTTCTGGAGATATGCTTCATTAATACTATGCACGTGACCGTTATAAATTCAAACTACTCTAAGTTTTATTAAAAACCCGTTGTTTTATCGCTTTCGTTTTTCCAGTAATAAGCTATAAAAAAGCATGCTTTTAAGACAATATATAATCGAAATATTCCACGATGGAATATTAACTATAGCAAGCAATAGTAATAGGCAAAAAGACAAAATAAAACCCGCCCTGATAGGACGGGTTATTGAGAAAATTATAAAATCAACATTGGAACGACAAGGAATAATACAGTTTCAGTTTTTACGTTAAACAAACAACCCCAATTATTGAATTTTTTACCTGAACTATTTAATCATCACAATCATATTCTGTTATTGCAGATATTTTAATTTGGGGGTGTATGTATACATGGTATGTCCATCGGGAACTTTCCCCTATACTATCAAGTCCGGAGATACCTTATGGAAATTAGCTCAACAGTATAATACTACTGTTGAGGCAATTATGGCTGCTAATCCTGGAGTTGACCCTAACAATCTACAAATTGGGCAGGTTATTTGTATTCCTTCTGTCCAACCACCTAAACCTTGTCCTCCTGGTTCTTTTGCCTACACAATTAAATCAGGAGATACCTTATGGAAATTAGCTCAACAATATAACACTACTGTTGAAGCAATTATGGCTATTAATCCAGGAATTGACCCTAACAACCTTCAAATTGGGCAGGTTATTTGTATTCCTTCTGTCCAACCACCTAAACCTTGTCCTCCTGGTACCTTCCCCTACACCATCAAACCTGGTGACACCTGTTACTCACTGGCACAACGCTTTAACACGACAGTATCGGCGATTATTGCTGC
>JASKKH010000009.1 GCA_030154265.1 Clostridia bacterium | reverse complement strand
AGGTGGCTAAAGCTCTCCCTCTTGCAGCATTTAAAACAGCCACTGTTGACAGAGGAAAAGAATTTGCCCTCTATGAAAACATGGAATCTGAACTAGGAAACAACATCTACTTTGCAGACCCTTATTCTTCTTAGCAAAGAGGTACCAACGAGAACTCCAATGGACTCCTACGTGAGTTCTTTCCCAAGGCATCAGATTTGACAAAAGTCACAGAAGAAAAGCTAATGAACTCCCTTATGTTAATCAATAACCGTCCAAAGAAATGCTTAGGATGGAAAACTTCATTTGAAACATTTATGGAAGAACTGTCGCACTTGGTTTGACAAACCGTCTTAAACAAAACTCCGGCAAGAATTCCCCCACCTCTAAAGGTGGTGGGATGAATTGCCGGTTTTTGGTTTACTAAAAACAAGTGTTTGCAGTAGAGACATTTTGGATTAATGCAGGTGGTGGATCAAATGGTAGGATTAATCCTTTACAGATTCGGCCAACTCCTGTTGATGGAAATGATGATATTTACAAAGATGAAGGACACGGTATGGGAGATATGGCTCTTTATATCAAGAACTTAGAGATTTTCTTTAGTCTGTATTTACCTTCATTAAATGATATGCAAAAGGCGATCTTAAAAGATACACTCATTGGCTTTATCACAATTTCAATATCACTTGGAATACTAATGTATCAAAGCTTAAAATGAGGAATTTCCAATATTCAAGGATTTATATGATCTTATTGTAAAGAAAGCTGAAGAAAAAGAGAAAACAAGAAAAGAAGTAGAGCAAAATGTTTATGCCGATTTGGCCTTACTACTTAAGGATATTGCTCTTGGTTCAGACAGTTTTCTTTGGAATGGTCATAGCACTATTCAGACAAATACAAGATGCATTTGCTTAGATACCCATTATCTTCAAAATACTTCAGATAGCATTAAGAGAACGCAATATTTCAATCTATTGACCTGGTGCTGGCAACAGATGAGTAAGGAGCGAAATGAGCGAGTCTTATTAATTTGTGATGAGGCGTATCTTATGATTGATCCCAATGTGCGTGCCCCAAAGTCTTGTTTTTCTTAGGAGTGTTGAAAAACGAGCAAGAAAATATGAAGCTGGTATAGTCATTATTTTTCATAGTGTTGGAGATTTTTTAGATCCGCAGATTAAAATGTATGGTCAAGCCCTTTTAGATATTCCATGCTTTAAAATTCTGATGGGATGTGATGGTAAAAATCTTCTTGAAACAAAGGAGCTTTATAACCTTACGGATGCTGAAGAAGAATTATTAGCCAGTAAGAAAAAGGGTAATGCCCTTGTGATGATCGGATCTAAACGACTGCATGTGATCTTTGAAATTCCTGAATATAAGTTTGAGTATATGGGAACTGCTGGTGGAAGGTAGAACGCAAAGTGAATTATTTAAGTAACATTTTTGAGATTTTTTGAATATATGAATAATGAGAGGTTGAAATTAGTATCAAATAATGATACAATCTTTTAGGAAAGATAGCACGAAAAAGATTAAATGATTAATGATGTTAGAAAATTTGAATACAAATATCATTTTATGATATAATATATTTAGAAGGAGGGATTTTAATGGGAGACTTTATTAATAATTTAAATAAGTATATTAATCATTATGGTATAAAAAAATCGTTTATTATAAAACAAACTGGTATAGAAAAGAATAAGTTTTCTCGTCTCTTAAACAAAAAACAAGACATATTATATGAAGATATGTATACTATTTCGAAAGTTCTCGGTAAAGACATAAGTTATTTTATGCAAGAAAATTTAGACTTATTCTCTACAGATTATAAAGATTCTACTTCTATTGCATTTTATATGGGAACCGCAGATGAAAGTAAGAAAGAACTAGCAAATAATGTTTTTGATTTTCTTGAACATATTGATGCGATTCTTGGTATTCGTAAGAAGTTAAAAAAGGATGCTCTTGAGGTTTTAGATTATGGAATTTAAGAGGTTTAGAGAAATTATAATCAGAAATAGGAAATACGAAAAAGATGTAAAAGAATCACTAAAAATATTTCGTGATCGTGTTCAATGGGATGGAGATATTCCTAAGATAATGAAAGAAATTGGAAGGAAATTAGATGTTTTTATTATTGAAATTCCAATGAATGATCCTGAATTTGGTGCAGTGTTTTTAGAAACAGGATATAGTAAATACTTGTTACTAAACTCTAATCAACCTAGGAATAAAATGTACTTTTCGTTCTGTCATGATATTTATCATATTTTGAATGGAACTCCAGATTATATCAATGAGAAAAGGGAAGTACATTTAAATCAGGATTATACTTCTAATGATAATGAAGGTAAGGCAAATCTTTTTGCTGCAAATTTGTTAATGCCAGAAGTCGAGTTTAAAAAAATGTATGAATTATACAGAGAAGATAATAATTCTATCGAAATTATAGTGGCAAAATTGATGAATTATTTTAGTTCTACATTTGTTGCAGTCCTAATACGACTGTATGAATTAAATATATTGCAAGAAATAGATGCTGTAAAAAATTTGCTAGAATATAATAATGATGATGTAGAAAAATTGTTTGATAAGCTTTGGCTGGATAAAGAAATACTAAAGCCATCATTAAAAGATGAAATGCCTTTTGTTTTTGAAATGCTTAACAATGAAGGAACCCAACTTATTCAAGAGCAGTTAATATCTGAATATAATTTTAATAAAATAATTGAACGTATTAAAATATTATATTCTAAAATAAGGTTGGAAAAATAGAATGGCAAAAAAGTACAGGGAGGTTCCTTCGAATTTTAAAGATTTTGAAAACTATTTAATATATAAAAAACAAGAGGTTATTGATGCATTTTTTAAAGGAAAAAAATATTTTTTCTATGATACCTGTTCAATTCTACATCATTCAAATACTGAGAATAGATATTATATAATTGAATTTTTGAAAAGTAAATCAGCTATTATAATTATTACGAGAACAGTTTTAATGGAGTTAACAGCTAATTCGTTTGAGTTACATCAAGTGCAAATCAATTTCTTAAAAGAATTATATGATAATGGATTATGTATCTTGCTATTCAATGAAGAAATTATACTTGCTTGTTTGAAAAAAATATTAAATATCACTATAGAAGAAGCGAATAAATTACTTGGTTTTGCAGTAAAAGAAGTAAGCAAATTCAAAACAAAAACTTATGAAGTTTTAAATTCAATGGATAAGAGAGTTGCCAATAAATTAAAAAGTCTTGAGCCTGGAAAGACTGAGTTGTATAGTAATTTTTTTGGATATGCTAGATCTTTAAAAGAAGAGGGCGATAGTTTAGCAGAAGAATTAATCTTCATATGCATAATAGTGCTTACCAAAATTCCTTCAGGTAAAAAATACATATTGATTAGTAACGATCTTAGAATTAGGCACCAAGTGATAAGTATAAAAGAATATATAAAAAAACACCATAATGTAAGTGAACCTTATCAATTAACAACTGCAGCGTTACTTTATAAGATGTACAAAGAAGGTATTATTAGCAATAGAAATGATATGATAGATATAATAAGCAAATCTTCAAATGGTAATATTAATGTTTATTTTGTAAGTGAGTATGATATTAAGCAGGAAAAAGACTCATTTACAGCTGAAGAATTAGTTGATAGGGTGATTAGTGAAAACGAGTTTAGAATTATTTATTGATGAGAGTCTTTATGAGACTCTTTTTATGGAGATAATAAAAAACAATATTCATTTATATGCGAGAATGTTCAAATAGCAGTTGCTGGCGTTTCTTCAAAAGCAGGAACGACAACAACTGCTTTTAATATGGCCAATTTTCTAGCCTCCATGGGAGCCAAAGTCTATTATGTGGAATTCAATAAGAATAAACATTTAGATGTGATTGGTTCATATTATCGAGAAATGATCAAAACAGAGAATGGTTATGAATGTAAAGGTGTTAAATACATTGATACTTTAGCCGTTTTTAACTGGGATTGCAATTTCATTGTCTTTAAAATCAACTGTCGCGGGGAGGGTGACAATTTGGTGCCTCCATAGAACTATACACTTTAAGATAATATAGGGTTATTGAAAAAAGTATAGTATTAATAACAATGGGACAGAAGTTTTGAAATAGTTAACATGGATAAAATTGGATGATTATTGTCTATTTGTTCATGTAGTAACACATTAATTCATAAAGCAATAAATTGTCTTGTTATTTCCAAAAAAAGTAAGAATAAAATAAGACTTAGATAAATATTAACTTGCAATAAAAACAACATGACCTGATAGAATTTAGCAGTTACATTTTTTGTAAATTATCTCAAAAAATTCGTTTCAAAGAATAAAATATTGTGTATACATGTCCGTTGAAAGGTGCGATATATTATGATGGAATATATGACTACGCAGGAAGCGGCTGAAAAAAGGGGTGTAACAGTAAGGCGAGTCCAGGTTTTATGTGCTGAAGGGCGAATAGAGGGTGCAATTAAACGTGCGTCGGTATGGTTCATATCCAAAGAAGCTGAGAAACCGGTTGATAGTAGAACAGTATGCAAGTCTCCTAGGAAGAAATAGACTTAAATAATACTGGGGGAAATAAGCCGTGGGCGGAATAATCAATTCAAATGAGCAACTGATTGCCAAAGTAAATAGTGTGCTGAAAGGTAAAAGCAATAGTATTGTTAATATCATAAATGACAAACTGACTTTATCTGTATTCTCAGAATTAAAAGAAAACATGAAAAAAGTGTCCTATTCTTCTTCCTGGTCAGGTTACTCACCATGTGATAACGAAATCGGATTAGCCGTTGCAAAGGGGCAAACCTCATGTCGGGAGGTGGTGTTGGATGGACTTGCCAAACCGCAAGCAATCAGCAATAACCCTGGCGTCCAGGGTATCTGTCTTGGCCATATCTGTGTAGATACTTTTAAACCCGTCAACAACCTTGGGGTTAATTACAGCAATTTCTGTTCCCAATGCTGTTAATTGCGCCATGTTATAAACATCTCCTTTCGGATGAAACTTATAGAACCAAAATTTTGGAGTATCCCTGGGGACTTGGTGTAACAGCAACCTTGCCGATGAGCACTCACCCAAAGAGATTGGTGTGAAGCTCCTTGCTGAAGGGAGAACCTTTTTGGGCGTGCAATCCGCGCGTAAGCGGTTGCCATCAGGCCCGGGGAGCAGTCTTAACAAGCACTTGTAAATGCAGGGGGAATTGAACTGCCCTGCCATCGGTTCTACCGTGATTGTTTCAAGGGATGCTCCAAAGGTCAATTATTTTATAAATAGAAAATGACCAAATGGAAATTGAAGAACTCATGCGGAAAGAAATGCTTTCAAGGGTTCGGGAGATTGAAAAGCTGCTTCGGGTACAGGACGTTGTGAAAGAGTTTGACGAGGATTTATTTGTGGCACTGGTGGAGCAAATACGGGTAAAATTGCTGGCAGAAGTAGTGTTTGTTTTGAAGGCTGGGGTTGAGGTGAGGGAGGTCATATAGTGTAGATTAAACGAGAAAGATGATGAAAAACACAAAAACGATTGATATTTGTGAAAAATGCAGTAGAATTATTACAATGGAAAGATACAACCCACTTCCCTGCTCAACAATTTATAGAAGTAGTTGGGTAGAATTATTACAATGGAAAGATACAACCGCATTTTGCGAATACGGGAGGTTTCATTAATCATGAAAGATTTTGTAATTTCAAGACTCGGCGAACTTGTGGAGGAACTGGCAAAAGATGATGAACAGAAGAAGGCGTGGGAGGATTTCCTGATAGATTTTGCCGAAGTTTGCGGAAAAACGGATTTTAAAGAAGAATTAAAAGCACCTGTTTCCAATCTCCTGCAGCATATAAGCGAAAAGGAACTGTCAGACGGCATAGGACTTTTGTATACTAAGATAGACAATTTTCCCGCAGTCGATGTTTATAAGGCACTCGTAGAAGTGCTCGGGAAAAAGAATGATGAAAATCAGGTGAGGATAGCAGAACTTCATGATACCCTTGCTGAACTTTCCACCCCGATTATACAGCTGTGGCAGGATGTGCTTCTTGCCCCTGTGATTGGCACACTCGACAGCCAGAGGGCGCAGAACATGGCTGAAAAACTTCTTGAAAGCATCGCTGACACCAGGGCTAAAGTTGTAATTGTCGATGTGACTGGCGTGTCTATGATAGATACGATTGTCGGGGAATTTTTGATCGAAATGTTTTCCGCCGTAAAACTTCTTGGAAGCGATGTTATTCTGACGGGCATAAAGCCGGAGATAGCCCATACCCTTGTAAAACTCGGCATCGATTTTAATATGGTTATTATAAAGAGGGACCTGGAAAGCGCACTTAAGTACTCTATCAGAAAGTTTGCTAAAGACGCCGAAATAAAACAGCCTAACCCAAAAAGAGGGGATGCAGATGAAAACTAAGGTTGTGCCGACGATAAAACTTTACGATTATCTGATTGTCCCCATACAGATTGAACTGGACGATTCAACAATAGAAAAACTCCAGATGCAGCTGCTAAATGAAATAAGCGAGAGAAAAATCCGGGGAATAATTATAGATGTAAGCATGGTAGATGTAATAGACAGCTACATATCATTTGTGCTTTCGGAGACTGCCGCTATGGCCAAAGCCATGGGCTGTTATACAGTAATCTGCAAAATTCAACCACAGGTGGCGCTTACACTTGCACAGATGGGCATAAAACTGAAGGATGTTTTTACAGCAAACAGCCTGGAAGGTGCTATTGATATACTGAACCAGCTTGATTAAATGATTGACTGTGCTTTTGATGACGGAGTGATGATGATGGATGATAAAAATTTTAATGATATTGATATAAATGTTCACGATTACGATATAGTTTTAAAGATAAAAGACGAAAATGACATAGCAGTTTCCAGACAGATGGCGAAAAGCTTTGCCCAGAAAAACAATTTTTCGCTTGCCGACGTCACCAAAATAGCCACAGCTATATCGGAACTTTCAAGAAACATATACAGGTATGCAAAAGAAGGGTATATTTATATAAAAAAGAAAGAAACGGAGCCAGGTAAAGATATATCAATAGAAATTATTGCATACGACAGAGGGCCCGGCATAGAAAATGTGGAGCGAGCCGTAGCCGGAGGTTATACGACGTCCCAAAGGAGTTTGGGTTTGGGATTGTCCGGTATCAGAAGACTTATGGACAGCTTTTATATAAAGTCTGAGGTGGGCAAGGGTACTGTTGTGGTGGTGGAAAAGAGGAGGCGTAGATTTTGAGCGGAGGGCTGAAGGTTGATATTGAGATGGAGGCAGACCTGTTCATATTAGAGCATAAAATCAATAAATATCTGCAAAAAAGCTGTCCGGACATGCCTTTGGCACCTCTTGTAACTTTAGTGGCAAGAGAACTTGCCACTAATATTTTAAAATACGGTGGAAAAGGTTTTGTTACTGTAAGAAGAGAGGGGTACAAGCTGATAATTTCTGCTGAGGACGAAGGCATGGCAAATCGTGAAGGCATAATTAATAAATCAAAAAGAGGTCTTGGAATAGGGTTGGATGTTACTAAAAAAAACTGCGACAAGCTCGATATTGAGCAAAAACCAGGTGGAGGAATGGTTGTAAATGCAGTGTTAAATCTTTCACAGCAGCGTAAGAAAAAAGGCTTTGTTCTTCATGTCGGAACGGCCTCAAAACCGCATTATCTGGAGGAAGACAACGGAGATATTTGCTTTTACAAAGAGATGGGAGGCAAATATTTTCTGTTTGTTGCAGATGTGCTCGGCCACGGCAAAAAGGCTGGAGCTGTTGCGAAGGAGATTGAATTATACTTAAAAAATTTTAATGAAATACATATTGAAAAAATATATGCCGGTCTTGAGAAAACATTGCAGGCCACACGTGGTTGTGCGGCTTTCTTAGCGACTGTTTCCCAAAGTGGGCTCGAGTACGTGAACGTTGGCAATATAAAAGGATGGCTTATAAATTCCGGTTCTGTAAGGAAATTAAATGGAGTGAATGGAGTTGTTGGAAGAACACCTGTTAGACTAAAAATATTTAAAGAAATTTTACCGCCGGGTTTTGTTTTAATTGTATGTACTGACGGCATAAAAAAGCGGTTTATTCAGGCGGCTGACGTGAAATGGCTGAAGACGATGAAGATTGAGGAGGCAGCGGAAAAGATATTGCAGGAGTTTGCAATTAAAGAAGATGATGCAAGTGTTTTGATAGCAAGGGGAGGAAAATCGCTTTGAAGGACTTAGGACTTTTTGTTGCGGAGTATAAAAACTATCTTTCCAAATATATTTTAAGGGGCGGTCAGGACGATGTGTTGTTTGAGGCTTACCAAAATCTTGTAAAACTGCTGGACGAGTCGTCTGCCCAGGCGGCAAACCTCCTGGATATTCACAACCAGGTTTTGAAAGATGTGCTTAATATAAGAAATGACAATGATATGGTCCAGTGGATATATATAGAAAGGGCTACAGAATTCCTAGCCCAGATACTTATTGCGACTGATGCCCTGCTTCTGTCTTTAAGAGAGAATGTCGCAAGGGATCCTCTGACAGGCCTTTATAACAGGCTTGCAGTTGAAAAAATGCTTTCAAGGATGTGGGCGAATGCTCAGGAATCAAAAATACCACTTACTATGGCAGTGATTGATCTCGACAATTTCAAAAATGTCAATGACAGTTTCGGCCATATGATAGGAGACCAACTTTTGCAAGAAATAAGTAGTGTTATCAAGAGGAGTCTGAGGGATGGAGACGAAGTTATGAGGTTTGGAGGAGAAGAGTTTTTGATTTTGTTACCGAAAACAGACGGTGCAGGAGCAAAAAAGCCTCTTGAGAGGATAAGAAAGCGGATAGAAGATGGAGTATTTACAGAAAACAAGATTAAAATTACTGCCAGCATAGGTGCGGCGGTGTATCCGGATAATCGCCCTTTAAGTGAGAAGGAGCTCATAGAATTTGCAGATGCTGCGATGTATGAGGCTAAAGCAAAAGGCAAGAACAGGCTCGTCTTTTACGGCCAGCTAGACGACAAAAAATAAGTGGAGAAGTGTGCTTAAAAAGATGGAGGATCTTACATTAAGAGAAGCAAAAAAGGACCGACATTGAGCGTTTGACAGATTATGATAAGGAGTGAATATTTGTGAGGTTTCCCAAGAAGGGGATGTTAGAGCTTTTTAAAGAACTAACATCCCGGGATGAGCAGTTAGACTTGGATAATTTGAAAGAAACTACCGGCAGACTGACGCAAGAATATGTTGGCCAGTTTCGAACCTTATTTGAGCAGGCAGGGCAGGAAACAAACGAGGCAGAATTGAGGGAAGCACTTAGCGACTTATTGGCTTTGTTTGCCGGGAATCATGACCCGGAACTCTTTAAGCGGCGTTTAGAATTCGGAAGAAAGCTGGGTGTTGCAGAAATACCGCTCGAACAGCTGATAAAAGCTTATGGCTCTTTATTCAGATGTTGGTTTGACGAACGGGCTTCAGTTTGCCATTTTTCAAATAAAGAACTACAAAGCTTAAAGTACGGTGCTAAATCATTGTTTGTTGACTTTGGCCTGCATCTTTTGGGATACGAAGGAGAGATATTCAACACCAGGCGAGTGCTTACAACAGTAGATGTTCTGACAGGCCTTATGAGCCGCCGTAAGTTTGAGGAAAAGCTGCGGCAGGCAATCGAATTTGCCAAGAACACAAAAACGGAGTTTTCTTTATACTATATAGACATTGATAATTTAAGACTCATAAACGATGTTCATGGATATATCATAGGAGATATTGTTCTTGAAAATGTCGCTGCCCATTTGCAGGAGTCATTCACGGATGCTTTTGCAATTGCGCGCATAGGTGATGACGAGCTTGGGGTTATATTAATGGATATGGGGCCTGCTGAAGCGCTGACAAAGGCGCAGCTTCTATGCAAAAGTATTGCTGAGATGGAAATTAAACCTTTGGATGATGACGGCATTTTTATTACAAGCAGCATTGGCGTTGCTTCGTACCCTCGCAATGGACAAGCGTTAGATGACCTTATGTTGGCTGCCGAGGTTGCTTGTATAACTTCCAAGAGGAAAGGAAGGAACCGGGCGCAGGTTGTAGATGCGGTTAGCGACGATATAAACCCTACTGTGACTCACGAGAGAATTCTTATTTTGCGAGAAGCTCTAAGTTCGAAAAATGACATAGTCCCCTTCTATCAGCCGATTGTAGATCTAGAGACCGGCGAACCTGTAGGTTACGAAGTGCTGGCTCGCGTGAAGAGAGGAGAAAAGTTTCTTTCTGCCGGGCTTTTTGTAGATGCGGCTGAGAAATCCGGCCTTATGCAGGATATTGGCAAAAGAGTCATAGAACAGGCCATGAAAGAAAAAAACAGCTCTTGGGCAAAAGACAAACTTTTTTTTATTAATCTTTCGATGCGTGAAGTAGAAAGCAGAGATACCATAAAGTTCTTAGCCGACATGGTAAACCGCTATGGAATTGATTCGAGAGAAATTGTGGCCGAAATTACAGAACGAGAAACCGTAAGAGATATTAATGCTGTGCACAATTTTGCCAGGGAGCTAACAGAACTCGGGGTGCGGCTGGCAGTAGACGATTTCGGAAGCGGTTTTTCTTCATTTCTTTATCTTCGATACTTTGACTGCTATTTTGCAAAGATTGAGGGTTCTTTGGTGCGTGATATAACAAGGAGCGGACGTTCAAGAATGATAGTAGAGAATATGGCAAAACTTTTGCAGAAGCTTTCAATAGAAGTAGTAGCCGAATTCGTAGAAAACAGTGAAGTGGCTAAAGTATTGAAAAACGCAGGTATTCGCTACGGGCAGGGCTACTATTTAGGAAAGCCATCGCGGTGCCCTGGTAAAGGAAGTTAGCGCGGTACAGGCTGCTTTTTTTTGAAAAGCAGGCTTAAAATCAATATTTGTAGGGGTTTGTATCAGGCTATAATAAAATAAGCTTGGAGGGATAATTTTGAATGGCCTAGTGGAGAAGAAGATCAAGCGGTATGAAAATTTGCTGGGGGAGATTTGGACTGCGTCTGAGAAGTACCTTGGGACGTTTTCTGTGAAACTTTTGGTGGAAAGGGTTGTGTGGGATCTTTCTCAAGAATATAGGGAAATAGAACTGCTGCACTTCGATGAGAGTGGGATATCGTGTGCAGAAATAGCAGCCAGTATGAAGAAAAACCCTGAATTGTCGGTCGATGATATGTTCATGAAGTTTATTGCCAGATATGTAGAAATTCTGGCCAGGCTCATTGGTCATGAAAAAACAGAAAAAATAGCGAAGAAACTGAACAAAGAATTCGGAAATATTCCATTTAACTCGAAGGAGGAATAAGAGATGGATAAATTAAAAACAGGCATAAAGAATCTCGATGGTATTCTTAATGGTGGCATACCTGTGTATTCACTGAACATAGTTTCCGGTTCTCCGGGCAGCGGAAAAACGATATTCGTTCAAAACATTATTTTTAACAGCGCAAGGAACGGTCTTAAAAGTTTATACCTGACAACCATATCTGAATCACAATTCAAGATGGTAAGGCATTTGCAGGAGTTTGAATTTTTTTCGGACGATTTTCTGGGGGACAAGTTTATTTACGGTGATCTGGGAGCCGTTCTTCGCAAACAGGGCACGGACGAGGTTTTGGGGTACCTAACCGAAATGATTAAAAAACATCAACCCAATATACTTGTAATCGATAGTTTCAAGGCCATAAGAGACATCTTTCCTGATGAGAAAACTTTTAAGGCTTTTGTTTTTGATCTGGCTGCTGCTTTATCGATATGGGAGGTTACTGTGTTTCTCGTGGGTGAGTATGAAGAAAAAGAACTGACAATTTTAAGTGAATTTGCTATTGCTGATGGGATCTTCCACCTTTACGGTCAGGAAGAAAAAAGGTTTCAAAAAAGGTATTTGCGCATTCTTAAGATGAGAGGGACAAATTTTGAACAGGGAGAGCACCTGTTTCGAATCAGCCCTGCAGGGATAGAAGTATATCCGAGGATAAAGCCGGAAGGTAAAGAACTCCAGTATGAGGTCAAGCCGGGGAAAAAAGGATTCGGAATCACAGGCCTGGACGAAATGCTGAGTGGTGGATTAACAGAAGGAACTATTACACTCATTTCCGGAGGTACAGGCACGGGTAAAACCGCTCTTGCACTTAAATTTTTACTTGAAGGGGCTGAAAAATGTGAAAATGGGCTGTTTCTTTCTTTTGAAGAGCCAGCTTCTCAACTTATAGATAACGCTCGCCATCTGGGATGGGAGCTGGATAAATATCTGGCAGATGGTCGGCTCGATATCAAGTTTGTTTCTCCAATAGAACTGGACATAGATAAGCATGCTTTTGAAATACTGGACATGGTCAATAAAAATAAGGTGGATAGGTTTGTCATCGACAGCATATCTTTGTTTGAAAGCAGCGTTTCTGATATACAAAAATATAGAGATTATCTGTGGGCGATAGGACAGCAGCTCAAAAAGCGGCATATTACTACTATATTTACCGTACTAAACGAGGACCTTTTTTCGCCGGTAGTAGTAACTAAAGCTCAAATATCCTTAATGGCAGATAATATAATCATTCTGCGCTACGTGGAAGATAATTCAAGCATTAAAAAAGTTCTAGGAATCCTTAAAGCCCGTGGGATTAACCACAACAAGGACCTTAGGGAGTATGAGATTACCCCGAATGGAATAAATATCCTCGAAAAACTAGATAAAGGAAATATATTAAGATGAGGTGCTACTAAATGCCAGCGAGCCTTTTACTCAGTGTTTCGTTAAAATACTGGCAGGATTTTCAGGATACTCTTGCCAAGGTGATGGATGCAAACATTTATATATTTGATATAAACGGCGGCTCTTTTTCCCGATTCAGTCGAGAAGTCGAGCTATGCAGGAAGGTAAATGAAGGAGGAAAGATCTGCAACGAGAAGTGCATCCGTTTTTATAAAGATATCTTTGGTTCGTTAGAAGATAAAGGCACATTTACCTGTCCTTACGGGATGAGACTTTATGCCTACCGCCTGGGCACATACGCCCAAAATATAGGCTTCCTTATCATTGCTCCTACCAGGATAAGCCCTCGGGTAGACAGCGAAGAAGAGAATACTTTTGTCACCAAAGCGCACAGCATTTACCAGACTATCAATGAGGTTCTTAAAGCCATCCTTGAAAAAAGTCTTTTAGGACTACGAAGGCTTGAACTGGGCAGTATTTATGAAATCAGCCGCCTGCTGACCTCGACCGTTGAATTGGATAAGGTTATGGACCTCATAACGAATTCTCTGATCATAATATATAAGGCCGAGTTGGCTTTTGTTGGCCTTCACGAGGGTGGTAAAATCAGGATAGCTCAGGCAAAAGGTGATTACGGCCACCTTTTGATAGGGAAGCAATGGCCTATGGCTCAGCCGTTGATGGAGAAGTTTTTTTCAAAAGTTGAGCCATCATTTCTGAGTATTGATGAATTAAGGACCTTACCTGGTCTTGCTGATTTGAAGGTTGATTCCGCGAATAAAATCATGTTTTATCCCCTATGGTCTTCTGTGGGCGCTGTTGGCCTGTTAGGTATAGTGTTTTCTCCTGAGTCGATAGATGACAGCGCTGCCAGAAACCTGCAGATATATGCGAACTTTGCTGCGATAGCTTTGGCTAACGCAAAACTTGTAAGCCGCCTGGAAAGAGAAGCCGAAACCGACTTTTTGACCGGTTTCTTTAATAAGCGTGCCCTGCGCAACATACTGGCTAATGAACTTGAGAGGAAAATCAGGTATGGTACCCCTTTGGCGGTTATTTTTCTGGATATCGATAACTTTAAGTGTTACAATGATACCTTTGGTCATGTAGCTGGCGATGTGGTGCTGCAAAAGACGGCAGAGATAATAAAAAACTCCATCAGGACTGTGGATATTGCGGGGCGCTACGGAGGCGAGGAATTTGTAATTATTCTTCCCGGGACAAAAGAAGAAGGTGCAGTTGCAGTTGCAGAAAGAATACGAAAATCTATAGAAACTTATCCTTTCCCACATTGCAAAGTTACTGCAAGCCTGGGTATAGCTTTAGCAAAGAACAGTGATTCTGTTGATTCCTTGCTCAAAAGGGCAGATCAGTCCTTATATCAAGCGAAGAAACAAGGGAAAAACCACTTTTGCTTGGCCCCATCGTAACAATATTACCTTGAATTGTCTTAAAACGGACCCGGATCAAGTGTTTTTAAGGCTTCCCGGATTGAAGCGGTAAAGGCGCCATTGACGCGGTCACAAAGATTGTGAGAGGGGTGTTGACATTGGACGATAAAACTAAAGGCGCAGAGTTCGGCGAAGATGAAGCTCGCTTCTTGAGCGTCCTCCGTGCAAGCCTTGACCTTGCTATTGACCGTGGTCAAGAGGAAAACGCAGCGATGCTCAGGAAACTTATTGAAATGGGGCAGATGATATCTTCCAGTTTAGAAATGGATGTGATTATTGAAACTACGTTGAAAAGCCTGAAGGATGTAGTAGGTGCGAAGTGGTGCGCGCTGGGGCTGTTGCGCGACAAAGAAACGGGAGAAATTGTGCTGAAACAAAGCCCGGAACTCAGCAAGGGCTCACAGGTAAGTGCTGAGCATGTGCAGGCAGAAGGAACGATCTTAGGTAAGGTGATGAAAACAGGGCAGCCCCTGGTAATAGAAGATCTGGCGAATTATGATGGTTCTTTATGTTTACCGGATTGCAGCAATGGCATACGGTCGGTTGCTGTGTTTCCCGTCAAGGCCGGGGGAAATATACTGGGGGCCTTGATAGTATGTACGCCTTTCACTCTGCACCGGGAAGAAAATGAGATGGGTTACCTGTCGATCATCGCCAGTCAGGTAGGCCTGGCAATAGAGAACGCACAGCTTTACGAATCGTTACGGGAATATTACATGAACGTTGTAAATGCGCTAGCTGCAGCGTTAGAAGCAAAAGATAAGTATACCCAGGGCCATTCGCTGCGGGTAGCATTGTGGGCTAAGGCAGTAGCTGAAGAAATGGGGCTTTCTGATAAAGAACAGGAAATGGTTTATATAGGAGGGCTTTTGCATGATATAGGAAAGGTGGGAGTAAAGGAATATATACTGCTCAAGACCAGTAAGCTTACGCCGGAAGAAGAAAAAGAAATACGGATTCATCCGAGCGTGGGAGCCAAGATCCTGGAACCGGCGAATCTCCCCCAAGAAGTAGTTGAAGCGGTTCTTTACCACCACGAAGACTATGATGGCGGTGGTTATCCGGAAGGCATCGTTGGGGAAAAGATACCCCTTCTGGCCCGGATCATCAGGGTGGTGGACTCTTATGACGCCATGAATTCGGACAGGCCTTATCGTAAGGCGTTTTCCCAAAAGTGGGTGATAGAGGAATTGAGCCGTTGTTCCGGGAAGCAGTTTGACCCGGCAGTTGTAGAAGCAATGAAAAAGCTTATAGAGCGAGGCAAATTGGCCTAAACAGACTTTGGTGGTGAGGGCGGCCGGACTGATTAATGAGCCCTGAATAAGCAATGCATGCATTTTTAATGATTGTAGATGCTCCACACCTAAAGATCTGGCTTTAAGCCCGAAATCGCCTATGCACGGTAGCTTCTGTTAGCGATAGTTACAATCTCTAAACTCCATATATACATTATTATTACCACCTTTTACGTTAGCATAATAGAAATATACTTTAAAGATGGTATTTTTTTATGTCAACATTACAGGCATCCGCTACAGGCAGTGCCGGTGAAGTACAGTAGATAACTATTGGGTAGTATACAATGTATTCTAAAAAATAGTAATGGAAATTCGTGCGAATGTCAGAGATTTGCAAATTATGTAAATTTTAACAATGAAGAAGTTATAAACAGGCTGTGTTTACAAGCCAAAGAAACATAAACACCTACGTAATTTGATCAGTAAAAGAGCAATTATGTAGGTGCTTTAATTTTTATTTCTAAATGTTATTTTTAATTTAGTAGAAGATGTTATTCAAATAACTGCTCCAGTGGATATTTTAAACGAAGAGGAATTTGAAGATGAGCTTATGAGATTAGGTTCTCCAAGGGCAAAGGCCGATGCCATTAGAACGCGTTTGGCTAAACATATTAATGAAAAGTGGGATGAGAATCCGGCTTACTACAAGAAATTTTCTGAGCGTATTGAAGAAGTATTAAATGAGTACAAAAATAAACGTATTTCAGAAGCAGAGTACCTTGAAAAAATGCGTACTGTTATGAAGGATTTCAGGAAAGGTTATTAGGAACGGTATACCCTGAAAAAATAAAGAATAATGTTAACGCCCAGGCTTTTTATGGTGTTATTAAAGAAGTGCTTGAAGAAGAGGATGTTTATGATGCTCAAAAAGCGGAAGCTGTTAGTGAAAAGCCGGAAATATATAATTATGAAAATATTCTAGCCGATATTGCAAGGACGCAAAGCCAAGGGCCTACAGTACCAGTTTTCTAAGGCAGCCGGTTGCAGAAAAAATTCTGTCAAAAGCCCTTCTATGTTTCTGCGTAGAGGGCTTTTTTTGTAAACAGTCGGTCGTCTTTTAGAAGAATGAATAAGAATTTAAAGGATTTTAGACCTGGCAGCCGTTTTTTCGAAAAGCGAAAAAGAAATAATGGGCAACTTGCCTGATTTGTTGCCATAAGCCTGGCTGGTTCAGGTAAAAAATAAAGCCAGGTAGAATTTCAAATTGATTGTTCAGAGGAGGGGAGGTTTATGAATGAACTTTCTTTTTATCGGAGATTAGTTCGCGAAATGTCGGCAGGCTACGCATACCACCGTATTATCTGCAACCATTCTGGGGAGCCCGCAGACTACGAGTTCCTGGAAGTAAATCCTGCCTTTGAACGGCTGACTGGCCTGAAAGCCGCAGATATTATCGGAAAGAGAGTAACCGAGGTACTGCCTCATATCAGAGAAGGCGCTTTTGACTGGGTCAGGGTTTATGCCAGCGTAGCCATTGAAGGCAAAGAGATAGAATTTCAGCAGTACGAGGAGACACTGCAGCGCTGGTACAGGGTACATGCCTTTTCCCCCCTCAAAGGGTATTTTGTGACATTTTTTTATGATATAACAAAGGAGATAAGTCAGTCACTGGAACTGGAAACCATTTTCAACGGTACCCAGGATGCTATGTTCCTGGTCAGGGTAGAAGACGGAGAATTCCTGTACATGAGGAATAATGCTGCCCACCAGAAATTGACAGGGTTAAGCCTGAAGGATATAAAAGACAAAACCCCCATAGAACTGGCAGGAAAAGAAATTGGTGAAGCCGTCAGTACCAATTATCAAAGGTGCGCGGAGAGTAAAAAGCCCATGACCTATGAAGAGACCCTACCCTTCTCTGCCGGGAAAAGAACCTGGCTGACCACCCTGACACCGGTGCTTGAAAAGGGGAAGGTAAAATACCTGGTTGGCTCCAGCAAGGATATAACCCAGCAAAAGAAGGCCGAAGAAGAACTCAAAAAAAGGCTGGAATACGAAAATCTTATCAGTAGTGTTTCCCAGCTGGCTTTACAGGAAAGAAGCCTTGAAGTTTTTCTCGCAGACTCCCTGCGGCTTATGGGCGAGGGAATGGGGGTAAGCCGGGTCTATATCTTTGAAGCAGACAGGGAAAAAGGGATAATGAGCAACACCTTTGAATGGACGGCACCCGGTGTAACGCCACAGAAAGAAAACCTTCAGGAAATCCCTGAGGCTGAATTTACCTGGTGGGTGGACAGGCTGAAAAACAGGGAAGTGATAAACTACAGGGATATTGAAGACATTCCCGACAAAAAGACAAAGGAAATCTTAAGGCCTCAGGAGATCAAATCCCTGCTGGTACTGCCTGTATATGTAGAAGGGGAATATTACGGCTTTATCGGTTTTGACGACTGTATTCAAAACAGGGAATGGTCTGAAGCCGACATCGATTTACTGCAGGTTGTCGCAAGGATTATTTCCGAGTATATCTTGCGCAAGGAATTTGAAGAAAAAATCCTCTTTTTGAGCTATCACGACCAGCTGACAGGGCTTTACAAGCGCAGGTTTATGGAAGAAGAAATCAAGCGGCTGGATACGCCGCGTCAGCTGCCTGTATCGGTTATCATGGGTGATATCAACGGATTGAAGCTGACCAATGACGTCTTCGGCCATAGGGCAGGGGATCTTCTTTTGAAGAAAGCGACAGAGGTAATAAAGAAAAACTGCCGCCGGGAGGATATCATCGCCCGCTGGGGCGGGGACGAATTTGTCATTTTGCTGCCCCGGACCGATTTGAAAGTAGCGGAAGAAATTGTCAGGAGGATTAAAAACGAGTGTGCTTTGGACAGTGAGGGGCCCATTCAGGTGAGTATTGCCCTGGGCTATGCCACAAAAATCAGAGCCGAAGAAAACATTTGGCAGGTATTGAAGGAAGCCGAGGAATGGATGTACCGCCATAAGCTTCTGCAGAGCAAAAGTTACAGAAATGCCGTTATTTCATCCCTGAAGGCCACACTTTTTGAAAAAAGCATGGAAACAGAGGAACATGCCGAAAGGTTAAAAAGCTTAAGCCTGAAAACAGGAAAAGAGCTGGGGCTTACCGACAAACAGCTGGACGAGCTGGAGCTTTTGGCAGTGCTCCACGATATCGGGAAGGTGGCTATCAAGGAAAGTATTCTGCTAAAACCCGGCCCTTTGACGGAGAAAGAATGGGAGGAGATGAAGAAACACCCGGAAGTCGGCTACCGCATTGCCCAAAGTACGTCAGAGCTGGCTTCCATTGCTGAATACATCCTCTGCCATCACGAACGTTGGGACGGCAAAGGCTATCCCCAGGGACTGAAGGGAGAGGAAATTCCACTGCTGTGCCGCATTTTGGCCGTGGCTGACGCCTTTGATGCTATGACCAATGACAGGACATACCGGAAAGCAATGAGCAGGGAGGAAGCAATAGCTGAAATAAAAAGGAATGCGGGGACGCAGTTTGACCCGGAGGTAGTAAGTGTTATTGAAAGCAGCTGCTACAATGATAAAAATTTTCATGAAGGTCAGTATTAGACAAGACCTTAGATTACTGAAGCAAGTTATTGTCACAACTGGTGAAATAAGTGATTCCAGCGAAGAACTTTCCGCTGCTGCGGAAGAAATAAATGCCCAGCCCAGGGATAGGCAGAATTGGCGGAAAGGTTGAACCTTTTGGCGCAGAAGTTTAAGTTATAAGGCCCTAAGACTCCAAAATTGTCAAGCTATTCATTAATTGGAGGTTTATCGGTGAACGCATTTAAAGGCAAGAGGATTCTTATTGTAGAAGACAGCAGGTTCCTTGCACAAATAACGGCAAATATCCTGAATAAGTACGGGTATATGACCGAAATTGCCCTGACGGGCGAAGAGGCTGTGGAAAAAGTCTGTGGCAGCCAGTACCCCGACCTCATTCTGATGGATATAGAACTGGGAGAAGGAATGGACGGGGCGCAGGCAGCCCGGACAATACAGCAGTTTACAGATATACCGATTGTCTTTCTCACTGCTCATACTGAAAAGGAAGTTGTGGAGAAAATCTGTTCGATTACAGGCTACGGATATGTGCTGAAAGGTGCCGGCGAACATGTGCTGGTATCCACAGTTGAAATGGCACTGCAGCTTTATGAAGCAAATGCCCATGCGAACATGTACCGGCAGATATTTGAAAATTCATTGAATGAGATCTATATTTTTCACCCGGAGACCTTAAAATTTATTGCGGTGAACCGCGGTGCCAGGGAAAATCTGGGTTATACAATCGAAGAACTGAGCACCATGACACCTCTTGACCTCAAACCCGAACTTGACCTGCAGAGCTTAAGGGGAATCCTGGACTCTCTGGCCTGTGGGGAGCAGGAGAAGACTGTTTTTAATACGGTACACTACCGGAAAGACGGCTCCCTTTATCCTGTAGAAGTACACTTGCAGCTGTTTGAACACAGAGGAGAAAAAGTATGCGTAGCACTGATTATTGATCTGACAGAGCGCAGACAGATGGAAGAAGAGCTGCGGAGCAGTGAGGCGACTTTAAATGCTATTATAAGTTCGGTCATGGATGCCATCATCATGCTTGACGGGCAGGGGAACGTCACTTTTTGGAACCCGGCAGCGGAACAGCTCTTCGGCTACTCACGGGAAGAAATCCTGGGGAAGGATCTGCACCGGCTGGTGGTGCCTGATGAGCGTCTTTATAAGGTTTATAATCAGGCTTTCAAGCATTTTCAATCAACCGGAGAAGGAAATGTCATAGGGAAAACAATTGAGTTGAAAGCTAAACATAAAGACGGGCGTGAGCTTGATGTGGAGCTCTCATTGTCTGCTTTGAGGATTAGGGACGCCTGGCATGCGGTGGGAATTGTGCGTGATATCAGCGAACGCAAAAAAATAGAAGAACAGCTTTACTGTCTGTCCATAACCGATCCCCTGACAAATGCTTACAACCGGCGCTATTTTATGCAGGTGCTGGAACAGGAAATTGAACGCACGGGGCGGACCGGACTACCCTTTTCAATAATCATGGTGGACTTGGACCACTTTAAAAGTGTAAACGACCGTTTCGGGCACGCTGCCGGCGATCTGGTTCTTAAAAGTTTAGTAGACTTGATAAATGGGAGAATCCGTAAAACAGACTGCCTGGCCCGCTGGGGCGGAGAAGAATTTGTAATACTTTTACCAAATACCCCGGTGGATAAGGCAGCCGGTTTAGCGGAAGAGCTCCGAGGGCAGTTGAGCAGCATGAATATTCCAGGCGTGGGTAATGTGACTGCCAGCTTCGGAGTGGCCGGTTACTGCCCTGCGGATACGGTGGACACCATCGTTATGCGTGCTGACAATATGCTTTACGAAGCAAAGTCTTCCGGGAGAAACTGTGTCAGGTATACAGGCGAATGTCTATAGATGCAGGTGTTAGTAACCCCGGGTTATGCCGGGGTTTTTGCATAGGTTGAAAACTTCCCGGTCAAATGCAGTTTTAATTATTATCAGGAAACATATCAAGTGTTTTCTTTTGATGCCTTTTCGCCGCTCAAAGCACGTGAGTGTTGTGTATCAACACATTTTACCAAATAATGGGGTCCGATAAGCTGCCTATGGCCCAACAAATTCTGTTGGGCCTTAATTTTTGGGCAGTTATTAATACATATATAATCTGTAGATACCAGAGGCAAAATAAGACCGCAGTTGAGGTTTGGGGTGTTTTATAATCTTACAAAGAGTCGTTGTTGCCATCAGGGAGAAGAATAAGATGTCAGGTGAGACCATAAAAATAGAATTTGAATTGCCCAAAGAATTATTCCTTAAAGGACGAGCTGTAATGTAAACACTAATCAAAGCTGAAGCATTGAAAAGACTGGCTGCAACTTTTTATGCTGACAGTAGCTTATCTTTCCCACACGGTTGATTTCCCGATGACAGAGAAAAATTCGGGGTACTGTATAGGGAAATTGGAGTCCGGGGCAGTCCGATGTGGTGCTGAAGCAGAAGTAATGGTTCTTCAAGTTGACGAAAAGACGAAAATAAGTGAGGCATATAACTGAAAATACAGGTCGGAGAAGGTAAGCGGTCTTACAATAAACATGCCGGACATGCTGGATGGCCTGTCTTCTGGAGAAAAAAAGCTGGTGGTCAAGGCGGTTTTCCTTTTGGCACCGGCCCCGACACCAGTGATTTTCGCTCGTCTATATAAAGCCTGCAGGTGTGGAGGAAGGGAATTGCCCGTTGGGAAAGCCATAAATTCAACTAAAAATGGTTCCCGAATCTAGTCCTTCATCACCGGCGATTAGTTTGAGGAAGATACCCAGTCTTTATCATCTACAGTCACATCAGGATCGCCGCCGTTCTGTACGGTCGCACTTTCACTGGAGCACCAGATGTTGTCTTGCGTATCATTAAAATCCTTGTCGGGACCTGCACACTCGAAAACGAATTTTCGATCTATAGAATCACCTTCTTTTCCAGTACCATATTTGTAGGGAGTACCCCACGGATCTTTTATGCCGTTCGCGTCACCGGTCCAGTTGATGCCATTATCCTTGAGAACTTTTGCTATGGATCCATCAGTTTCCACATCGCTGTCAGTACTCGGATAATGTCCTTCTCCCTCATCCGCACAATAGAGCTCAACGACGTTTTTCATTGTCGCCAGGTCGGCCATGGCGCGGCTCACGCGGGCCTTGTCTGTATAACCCAGCAACCTTGGTACCAGCATTGCTGTCAAAATGCCGATGATACTTATGACCACCAGCAGCTCGATCAAAGTAAAACCTCTCTGGTCGCGTATTGCTTTACGCAGGCGCATGTAAAAAATCCCCCTTGTCATGTTTTTTTATCATTTTTTTAAACCGCCGGCCAGCGTACTTGTCCGGTTGGGTCAGAAATCTTTTGCTTTGTCCGGGACATGCTTACTCCCTCCGGCAGGGGAGTTTTTCATCATTTCGGGTGTCCCGGCCGGATAACCAGTTCCTTATCCCTGAAATTTACTTTTTTTTCTGGCAAAGTCCGCCTTTACCGACCATCCTTGCATACATTTACTTAACTAAGTCTAACAAAAATTTCCCATTTATGCAATAAGAGAAAAACTTTTGTTATTAATCTGAAAATGAAGGCAGTTGAGTCCTATTGGGATACTACACAACCGGGGCCAGCTAAAAAATGGTACAGGATAACCAGGGTAGGATTTGAAAAATTATCCGAATATAGAGCGGACATCGAAATGAGAAAGAAGAACCTGGAATTCTTTTTGACTAGCTACGATAAATTATTAAACAAAAATAAGGAGAGCAAAAGATGAGCGGTACAGTTTTATACACTACGGGACTGTTAGGTATAATAATTGCGCTTACGGTTGGTTCCTTTACGTTAATACCCGGTTTTGTTACATTTCACCTGGCGGCCTCCTTACTTAATGGCGGGGCAGGATATCCTCAGATTGCTGCTCTTGTTTCTACAATTCTTATGTCAGTAGGGATAGTAACTCTACCTGCAGAAATAAAATACTTTAATAAATCCACAGCAATTCTACGAAATTTCATGTCCTTCCCCTTTTATTAGAGAAAGGAGCCAGGTTAGCTTATGTATTATTTTTCCTGGGAGTCTGGACCAGTACCAAACTCCCAATAGTATTATATGAAACTGTTTCTTTGGGACTGAAGTTTACAGCAATTCATATCGGTATTAGTATTCCCGCATTCCCGCTTATCATCGCCCTTGCTTTTATAGTATAACGACAATAATCGAATTGCTAGTTTCTGTTTTTCAATGGACAATAAAAGTCTTTATAAAATATATCGATAGTTATCGATATATGTCGATAACTATCGATATATTTTTTGCAATTATAAGAGGAAAATGGTAGAAAATGTTGAATTATTATTTTAAAGTCGTTGTAAGTAAAAAAATTAAAAAACAACTGTTGAATGAAAACCAAACGGGGATGCAGTAAGGCCAACCAAAAAATTGATAAGAGGGGAGAATTTTTGTATGGAAAAGTGGATATGTGACGTTTGCAGTTATGTTTACGACCCGACGGAAGGGGCCGAAGGGATTCCTCCCAGCACGCCCTTTGAGCAGTTGCCCGAAGACTGGGTGTGCCCCGTATGCGGTGCGGACAAGAGTCAGTTTAGCAAAGAGTAAAGGGTAGGGTGAAAAAAGTGAGGGATGCTGTACAGATTGTTTCTGGTGTTTACTGGGTGGGTGCCAAGGATCCGGATTTGCGTATTTTCGATATTGTCATGGAAACTAAGTACGGTACCACGTATAATGCCTATCTGGTAAAGGGCCGAGAAAAGACTGCACTGATAGAAACCGTTAAAATACGGTTTTACGAGGAACTAAAACAGAGAATAGAGACATTAATGCTGCTTGACCAAATTGATTACATAATAGTCAACCACACCGAGCCGGATCATTCGGGTTCGCTAGGCAGGCTGCTGCAGGAAATGCCCGGGACTACAGTGGTGGGCTCCAAAGTAGCCATTAAATTTTTACGGCAGCAGGTAAACAGAGATTTCCCCCACCGGGTGGTAGGTGACGGCGACAAGCTGGATTTGGGCGGCAAAACCCTGCAATTCATCAACGCGCCCTTCTTGCATTGGCCCGATACCATGTTTACCTACTTGCCGGAAGATAAAGTATTGTTTACCTGCGACTCCTTTGGTTGTCATTACTGCAACGAGTCCATTTTCAACGACGAAGCCGGCGACATCAGCGATGCCTACAAGTATTATTTTGATGTGATTGTCAAGCCTTACCGGCAGTACGTGCTGACGGCGGCGGAAAAAATAAAGGACCTGGATGTTGAAGTTATTGCTCCTTCGCACGGCCCCATCCTGCGCCAGGATCCCTGGAAATACGTGCAGACTTACACCGATTGGTCCCGACAGGAAGATGCTGGCACGCGCAAAAAAGTACTGGTGCTTTATACCTCGGCCTATGGTTACACCGCCCAACTGGCAGAAGCCGTGGGAAAAGGTCTTGAAAGGGGCGGCGTGGAGGTGGAAGTGCTGGAACTTACTCAACACCCGGTAACCGAACTGTTGGATAAAATCGAGGCTGCAAACGGCTTGTTGATCGGTTCGCCCACTATCAACCGGGACGCCGTATCGCCGGTATGGCAGCTTTTGGCCGGAGTGTCAGCCATCATAAGCAAGGGCAAACCGGCCGGGGCCTTCGGCTCCTTTGGTTGGAGCGGTGAGGCGGTAAAGTACATCGAAGAGCGCCTGAAGCAATTGCAGTTTAGGGTGCCGGTACCCGGACTGCGGGTCAACTTCGCGCCGGATGAAACTGCCCTGCAACAGGCGGGAGAATTCGGCTGCCAGTTTGCCGCGGCGGTTAAGGAAGGTAAATAGTTGGGCCCCATGAGGCCTGGGAACAGGCAGTGGGTGGAAATATGCAGCATTGCCGGGGTTACCCCGAGACAAGCCGGTATCTCGTTGGCCTGGATCGTTGATATGAATATCGTAGAAAGATATTTTTGGATGTATCTGGTGTACCCTATGAATTGCTACTTACCTTCTACCTATAATGCCCTGAAGCCCTGCTATGACGAGGGAACGGTGGGTTTATACCACGATGCGCACCATAAGGCCTGAGTGGATGGCTTGAACAACGCCGAAGCCAAGTTGGCCGAAGCGCGGGGTAAGGGTTATTATGCTTTAATCAAGCATTGGGAAAAAGAGCTGGCCTTCCATGGCAGTGGTCATATTCTGTATACCAATGGTCATTCTGCAAGTTGAAAAACGTCAGGATTTGGCTCAGTGGGGTGTAATACCTCTGCTTTGCGTGGACGTTTGGGAGCACGCCTACTATCTGGAATACAGAAACAAGCGGGCTGCCTGCATAGAGGCGTGGGGGAAACTGGTTAACTGGGAAGACGTTGACGAGCGTTTTGCCAAATTGAAAAGTTGCTGAGTATTATATTTCGAAGGAAAGAAGATGGTTGATTGTTTATCGAGAATATCAAGTTTTGGCGTTGCACGGTGTGCGGCTGGTTGCATGAAGGCGAAACTCCCCCTGCGCATTGTCCGCGTTGCGGCGCCCCGGCGGAAAAGTTCGTGCCGGTGAATCCTCCCGAGTATGGTTTTGGTGAAGAAAAATTGGATGAAGAAGTTGTAGTTGTGCCTGTCAAAGAACTCACCCCGGAAGACAAAAAGCGTATTGAACCGGCGCTGTTCAAAATAACGTACGGCTTGTACATTGTGGGTTCCTTTGACGGCGACAAATTAAACGGTCAGGTATGCAACACCGCCTTCCAGATTACCAGTACGCCTATGCGCGTGGTCATTGGCATTAACAATAAAAACTATACCAACGAGTTAATTAAGAAGACCGGGTTTTTCTCGCTTTGCGTTCTAAGCAAGGACGGCTTCAAGATGGTACAAAACTTTGGCTTCCGCTCGGGCCGTGAGCATGACAAGTTTGACGGCATCGCTTATCGCCGCGGGGTTACCGGCGCCCCGATAATTGAAGACTGTATTGCCTGGGTGGAATGCCGGGTGGAGGAAAAGGCCACGGTGGACGTGGGGACTCACACTATGTTTGTGGGCGAAGTAGTGGAAGGCGGCATAAACAGGGATGCTGATCCCATGACCTACGATTATTACCGAAAAAATCGGCGCAATGTCAATGTGGTGGCCGGCACCTCCAAGCCTGATGTAAAGCGTTGGATGTGCAAAGTATGTGGTTATATCTACGAAGGCGAGGAGCCACCGGAGGTATGCCCCCTGTGCGGCGCACCACGGGAGCAATTTGAACTTGTACAGGAGGAGTCTGATTTAGCTATGACAGTTAAAACCAATGAGAACCTGATGAGTGCTTTTAGCGGTGAATCCCAAGCCAACCGCAAGTATTTGGCCTTTGCTGCCAAGGCGGAAAAAGAAGGTTTCAAAAACATTGCCCGTCTATTCAGGGCCGTTGCCGAGGCCGAAACCATTCACGCTTTGAAACACTTGGAGGTTGCAGGCCAAGTGGGCGATACGTTGGAAAACCTGAAAGCTGCGCAGCAGGGCGAGCACTACGAGTTTACCCAGATGTACCCTGAGTTTATCAAGCAGGCCGAAGCCGATGGTCACAAAGCGGCTCTTCGCAGCTTCAATTTCGCCAATGAGGCAGAAAAAGTGCATGGAGATCTGTATGAAAAAGCTGTCCGGCAGGTAGCGGACGGCAATGACATTTCCGATGAGGCCATTCACCTTTGCCCGGTATGCGGCTATGTTGTTCAGGGTCAGGCACCCGAGAAGTGCCCCATCTGCGGTGCCCCCGCTAAAACTTTCAAAAAATATTAGTATGGAGTTAATGCAGACGGGTGGTACCTGCCCCGGCCTTTGAAAGCAGAGAAGTGGGACCCTCAAACATGTAAAATTTGGGAGGTTTGCGCATGGCTTGGAGTATTGTCAAATTTAGCGGTGAAGAAATCATTAACCTGGCCATCGAGATCGAAAAAGCCGGCAAGACCTTTTATGAGGCTATGAAGCAAAAGGTGGATAACCCGGAATTCAAGGAACTCTTTGCTTTCCTGGCTGGGGAAGAAGAACAGCACGTTGCCGATTTTGAGAAGTTAGGGGAAAAGTTGACCCGCGACGTGGTTCCCAATGAAAGCTATGTGGGGGAATACGGTGACTACCTCAGGGCCGTTATTGACAGCCACATATTCAACCAAAAAAATGTCGATGAGTTAGTAAAGGACATTGTGGATATCCGCGAAGCGCTGGCCATTGCCTTCCGCTTTGAAAAAGATTCCATTATGATTTTTCAGGAATTTTACAATGGGGCGGATGAAAGCGGTAAAGAGGTTATTGGTAAGCTAATTGACGAGGAACGCAAACATATTAAGAAATTGTCCGCAGTGGCTCGTCCGCTGAGCTTCGGCTCATAAGGGCTGGCAGGTTCTTTAGGTTTTGTTTGTAGCACGACTTACGTAAAAAGGTGGAACCTCATTTTAAGGTTTCTCCCTAGATTGCTGACAAACCTGGAGTTTTTCGCTCCAGGTTTATCTTTATGTTATGACGAACCGCTCTGGATTTTATGGAAACGCTTTTTAACAGATACACTGGATGTACTGGAAAGGTGGTCAAGATTAGATAAAAAAGATATTAAAATTATTATTGATAAGTTTTGAAAGGGGGTAGGGCAAATGGCCAACTATTCATTTGTTAGACGCTACCTCCAATTGAATAGAGAGAATCAAACTTTTAAGGTTTTAAGAGATAAACTCCTGGAAATAGAGGGAGAGGGGTAGACTTGGATGGCTATTGGAAGATAAAGTGAGAGCTTCTTGTGATTGCAGGAAAGCGTATATAAGATTTATAAAGGAAGTAAAAAACGCATTGAGGAAAAAACACAATAAAGAGGAGTTATTATGATGAGAGGATTAAGTGATAAGTTTTATGAGTGTTTTAAGGAAGGCTATTTAAATGCCCTGATACAGCGTGTGAGGAAAGATAAGGACCTCGATTTCCAAATACGTGAAGACAGCATTAATATTTATTATAAGGGTAATTCGTTGTTAAAACTTGACGCTGATAAAAAGGTAACCATAGCAAAAAAATTTACTTTAGGGTTGGATATTCCCTTATATTTGGATTGTGAGGCAGCAACAGAAAGTTTCATTAAAGCAATACCGTTAATCAAGGACAATATTATAAGATATGCAAATGAGAGTAAAAAAACATTGGAAGCGGAATATGAACAATTGCTCATTCGGGCAAATAATTTAGAAAAAAGAAATGCAAGCGAATATTTTATTATTGACCGTCAGTATCAAACGGGTAAAGAGAATAGATTTGATTTAACAGGTTTCTTTTGGGATAGAGACAATCGCGAAAAAGGCCAGACAGTTCCGCTCACTTTCCTAGAAGTAAAATTTGCACTAAACAATGATATTAAAGAAGTTCATGAACAGATTAAAAGATATTATGATTATGTAAAAAATCATACGTCAGAACTTGCAGAAGAATATGAGAAGGTGTTTAAAACAAAAGTCGAATTAGGGTTGTTAAACCAAGATGATAATAGAATGGAAGCCCTGAAGACGCTTAATTTTTCTAAAAATCTAAATGAATATGAATTTATAATTGTACTGGTTGATTACAATCCTAACAGCACCTTGCTTAAAGAAGCACTTAATGAGTTAAGAAAATTGGAATTTGCCTCCCAAATCAGAATTTTTAATGCCGGATTTGCCATGTGGAAGCAAAACGTTAAACCTATTCTATAATACGGGGAAAAGGTATGAAAATCATAGTTCATCGCGGTACCCATCAAATCGGCGGCAGCTGCATCGAACTGGCAACTGAAAACACAAGGATTATTCTTGATATTGGTCAGGAACTGCCGTCCATTGATGAAACAGAATTTCAGAATAAATCCCAATTGCCTCAGGTTAAAGGCCTTTATAACGGTGGGGAAAAAGCAATTGATGCACTCTTTATCTCCCATTACCATGGCGACCATGTAGGGCTTATCGGCAATGTCCATCCTGATGTTCCGATTTATATAGGAGAAAAAGCCGCAAAGATTCTCAATATGACCGCACAATTTACCGGCTCAAAAGCTTGTGTGAGTCCCGCCGGATATTTAGTAAGCGGACAAGAAATAAAGGTGGGCGATTTCTCTATTGTTCCTTATCTTGTTGACCATTCGGCATTTGATGCTTATGCTTTTGTAATTTACGCTGAAAACAAATGCATTGTTTATACGGGTGATATAAGGGAACATGGTAAAAAGAAATTATCAACATATTTTTTTAGACAAAAATTGCCCAAGGAAATAGACGCATTACTCATAGAAGGAACAATGATGGGTAGAACCACAGAAGTAATAGAAACAGAGGAACAAATCGAACAAAAGGCATATGATTTTATGGTAAGTCGAAAAGACAGACCGATATTCGTTATTCAATCCTCTGCAAATATTGATCGCCTTGTAGGAATGTACAGGGCAACCAAGCGCAGCGGACGCATCTTTGTAATGGACATTTTTACGGCAAATATAGTATCGCAAGTTGGAGGAAGGATTCCAAACCCGTATACATTTAAAGATGTTCGCGTATTTTATCCTTTTCATTTAACCCGGAGAATGTTTAAAGAGCCTGATGGTAAAGAACTAATGAAACAATTTAGTCAGCACTTGATTTCGCGAAAGGAACTAGGTGAAAGAAAAGATTATTGCATGTTGGTTCGGGACACAATGCTATCTGATTTGCAACATATCAACAATTTAGAAGGTGCAGGGATTATCTATTCCATGTGGTCTGGATACCTTAAAACCGAACGGCTGGAGCGAATGATGAATTACGCTGCCAAGATGAATATGGAAATAATCCATTTACATACAAGCGGGCATGCAGGTATCAAGACTTTGCAGAATATAGCAAAGTCTTGTTCTCCAGAACGGATTATTCCTATTCATACAGAGTATCCTGAACGTTTTATAGATAAATTTGCGAATGTTGTTATTGTAAATGATAATGAAGCGATATTTATATGATGTGTACTAATAGCAAGTAGTGTTTACTATATAGCCCCTAGAAGTTTTGGAGAAAATACTTGTATATGTTACGGCCTGGCTGCTTCCACCTGCTATTACAACATTACAAAAGAAAATAAAGGTCATGAGACCCCCCTCAAAAAAGCGGGTTGGGCGTAAAATACCGGGATATTCACTGACTAAAAAAGGCGAAAAAAATTTAGATGAAAGGTGAAAGTTATCGTTTACAGAAAGCACTGTCGGCTGTACCAGATGAAGTAAGCCAAACGGAACCTTGAGGGATCTAATTAGCGAACTGAGATTTCAAATTTCTAAAAGCATATCTTTGAGCGTGATGGCAGCCGAATACAGTATTTTATACTTGCCAAACAGACTCAGTAGATTATAGCTTAGCCTTCACTATATATTTGTTATAAGGAATGTTTGTAAAAATGTATCTTCCTTCTTTATCACTTATAGTATGTTTAACCGGAATGATTTTTCCATTTTCTTCAACCCTATATAATAATACTATAGCATTTGAAATCAGTTTACCGGTATTATCTTGAATTTGACCGGTTATCTTCGTTTCTGTATCTCTTTTACTAAGCTTTATATCTATATCAAAAATTTTGTCTGTTATTTTACTATTTAATTTGATTCCACCGTAAGAATAAAAACCTTCCTCAGAACTATATATCGAACCTATTTCTTTATTATTCTGATTAAAAAAACTCACACTGGCATTCTGTATAGGTTTTTCATATGAATCGGTTATATAGCCATATATAAGAACATTATCGGAGTAAATATTATTTTCAAGTTGTAAATCGAGTCTAACTTCACGGTTATCCTCAGTAATTCTACCAATTTTTGATTGTCCCGATACGTACTTATCCATATAAAATGACTCCGTAGATAATAGATTTTTTTATGAGTATAATGGGCATATAGATATTTCTATATGCCCGTGAAATTAATATTTTACACTGCATTCTTTAGTTTATTAGCTTTAATCTTATAATTACCCTGAGGTACTTGCTCAAATAAATATAATCCTTCGGCGTTGGTCGCAGTTTTTCTTATTGGATTTAATGTTTCATTTCCCTGTTCATCTGTTATTACTTCGAATAGTATAACATATGCACCTTCGATTGGTATTCCATCTTTATCCTTTATAATGCCGCTTATTGTTCCCTGTTTGCTTATGGGGTCTTCTACCATCGTCAGGTTAATATTTATCACTTTCTCCGGATCATACAAGACAAAGGATGATTCGGCTGTTTTGTAACCCAACAACGAACTGGTTATGAGATACATTCCCTGAGGAACATCAAAGAAAGCATATTGTCCGAACTGGTTAGTATGTGTTTCTTTCAGTAAGACCGGTTCTTCATTGTAATTATCATATAACCTTACAATAGCTCCTTCGAGTTTCTCTCCAGCTTCGTTAAATATTTCACCGGCTACCAGGTTCGCTGCATTAGTGTCAGGAGTCATTACAAAGTTTCTCTCTATCTGCTGATTTGCCTGTATTATAAATTGAGTTCCTGCGGTCAAATTGTACTCGTTCTTAACTGCAAATATTAGATACTGCTTTCCTGCTGCTACATTATTTATAGTATAGTCTCCATTAGAATCGGTAAAAGCATGATATAACGGATTATAATCTGTATCGGTTATTTTTATGGTTGCCCCGGATATTGGATCTCCATTTCCATCTAATACTTTACCAAAAACTGTACCCGTATCAATTGCAACACTGTCTTCGAGCTGTAAATCTATACGAATTTCCTGTCCTATTTCTGCTATTGAGCCCGTTTGCGATTGACCTAATTTATACATATCTTTAATTTCTGCCATCATATTCCCTCCCTACTTTATGCGGTTCGCTCTTTAGTTGATTTTACAACATACTTACCTTGAGGAACCTCTCCAAAGAGGTATACTCCACCCTCTATTGTCCTTGTATATCTTATTGGAGTTAATGTTGGATTATCAGGATCTCCGGTCACTTCATATAATATAACTGCTGCCCCTACTATTGGATTTCCATTTTCGTCAGAAATAATACCATTTATGGTTCCCTGCGAATCCACAGGAGATATTTGTATTACTGTTTCAACCTTAACTATTGACCCCGGTTGAGTTATCGTAACTTGTACTTCAGCAGCCTTATATCCTAATCCTGTTATTCTTATAATATAGTCACCTGTTTGAATATTCACAAACACATACTGACCATATTCATTAGTAGTAGTTACTGCAACCGGATTTTCTTCACCTTGTTCAATCTTTACTAGAGTGGCTACTAGGTTCTCTACTGGATTACCATCAGGGTCAGTTACATGACCTGCAATAGTTGATAATGCTGCATTGGGATCAGGGATTATTATAGAATTTATTTCTAAAGTTTGACCGGCAACTATAGAAAAGCTTGTTTCTTCACTGATAAGATAGCCATCTTTTACTACATGAAAATGATATTCAGAGCCTGGAGCTATTGCAGATATATTATATTTACCATTTACATCAGTTAACGCATGGTACAATGGATTATGGTTATTATCCATGATTTTCACCAGAGCCCCCTGAACAGTATTACCATTGGGATCGGTTATGGTACCTGTAACAGAGCCAGTACTTAGAAATGGATCTTCTGAAAGCTGTACATCTAATCTAATTTCTTCACCAACGTTTTGGATCTCTCCCTGCTGGGATTGTCCCAGCTTATATAAATCACTCATTTAATGACCTCCTTTTATAGCTACCAGGTAATTATCTAACCCTTAAGTTTTTCAAAAGCTGGCTGACGTAATGGTGTTAAGGGTGCGAAGCAGGCGTTAACCCCTGCCCTTGATGCCATGATAAAGACAGCTATTATTTTTTAAGGGTTGGGTAAGTATAAATTACCGGGTATTATTGCGAATGTCTAAGTTTTAAGTGGATATTCTCCGATATTAGGGGGTCAGCCTGCAAGGCTACTTATGAATTTAATACTTATGAGAAATGGCTATCCTATTACTGTAATAAAAATAGAAGAAAGAAATGAGTATATGGAAGCGTTTGAAAAAGCAAGCGTTAATAATGAATAGCCGAAGGTGTTTTGTTTAGCATACCTCTTCTGATTAGAAAATGGCCAATTTGTATGACTTTTTCTATGACAGTATATAACTAGTCCGCTATAATAACATTAGCTATGTGTCGTTTTGAAATAATCAGAGATTAAAAGAAATAGTTCAATATTCTATCAATGTATAATGGTTTATAAACTTAGAACGGATATAATGGTGGCAGGCATTTTGGGATAGATGCTTTTTTCGTGGAATAATTTAGTGTATATTTAATATAAAATTAAACGGAGTCTTTGGCACCATCAGATTAGAAAATCATGGAGGGTGCACTTCTTATGTTTAAACATGGAGGAGATAATGATTAGAAAACTGAAAATCCTGGCTTTTATTTTATTGTTATGGTCTTTTATGGGAACTATTAGTTATGCCCAGGCAAACGAAGACCTTACTGTTTATACAATAAAAAAAGATTATGTAAAAGCCAAATATGAACCTGATGAAGGCATTTATTTAGGTGCATATGTTTTACAGGATAAGAAAATTGATTATAGTATGTCTAATTTTAATGCAATAACCGGTAAGAAACATGCAAGTTTTTTCAAATATGTAGGCTATGGACGACCGTTTCCTACAGAATGGGTCAATCAATGTAAAGCTGTTGGAGCTATTCCCCATATTGCCTGGGAACCTAATAATGGATTAGATCAAGTAAAAGATGATGAGTATCTTAGAAATTTTGCCAGAGAAGCCAACAAGGCCAATGTACCCATATTTTTAAGATTTGCCAGTGAGATGAATGGTACATGGACTGAATACTCAGGGAACCCTTCTCTATATATAAAAAAATGGCGACTTGTTCATGATGTGATGGAACAAGAAGCACCCAAAGTAATTATGGTATGGACAGTTTTTACTTTTCCGGATAATACAATAGAAAGTTTTTATCCAGGGGATGGTTATGTCGATTGGGTTGGCGTAAATATTTATAACGTTGTTTATCATAATAACAGTTTAAGAGAGCGCGCTGATCATGAAGATCCGCTGAAATTATTAGACTTTGTTTATAATACATACAGCTATAAAAAACCTATACAAATATCGGAATATGGTGCTACACATTATACAATTACAGATGATGCATATCATGTAGATTTTGCAAGAAGAAAAATACAACGAATGTACGAAAATATTCCCAGAAAATATCCTCGAGTAAAATCAATTTTCTATTTTGATGTAAATAACCTTTCTAATGCACTTCCAGGAAGAAAAATCAATGATTATTCTATTACAAATGACCCAACTATTTTAAAATGTTATTCTGACTGTATTCAGCAACCTGACTATTTAAGTGATATTAAAGAGGATAATGGCAACCATGTTGATAAGGAGCTTTTATCCTATAGGGGATATGTCTTCTGTCAAAATGGCAAGTCTTATGCTGACATTGATTTCTTCAAAAACTATTTATCACTAAAAGTAATTTCGTATAAGAATGGCAAATTAACTTTAAGTAATGGTAAAGTCCAGGCAACTTTCTCAGTTAAATATAAAAATATTTATAAGGGTTATTATAATTCTTGGAAACGCGTAAGAGGTATTTCCATAAGAGAAGTTGCCAATGCATTTGGTTATATGATTAAATATGACCCTAAAAACAATAGTGTATTTGTTTATGCAGAATAGATGAACAAGGTATAGAAAGTGCCAGACATCATTATTAAGAACCAACAGGCCCGCTTCTAAGCGGGCCTTTATTGTGTCGAAAAATCGTATTTGTTAGAAAAATACGACAGCTATTCTATGAATTGTATAGGATAATTCAGGTATGGACAGTATTTATTAGGATCTCTTCCTTACTGTCCGAGAGTGCTAGTCAGACCATATATGCCTTACTCACCATATATATGGCTTTTTGACATGTTCTTATGTTAATGGTATGATGTATAGAAAGTATTGAGAAGAGAGAGAAAGTAATGAGGAGGAAATTGATATTAGTAGTTTCGAACGATTTACGTTCCGTAAACCTGTTGAGGATGATGGCCCCGGTATTTGGAATTTAGTTAAAAGTACTCGTGTATTGGATTTGAATTCTGCCTATAGTTATCTTATGTTGTGCAAGTACTTTCCTGATACTTGTGTAGTAGCGGAAACTGAAGGGAAAATCGTCGGTTTTGTATCTGCTTTTTGCCCACCTGATAAGCCCGATGTTATTTTTGTGTGGCAGGTAGCAGTTGATGAGTCCCAACGCGGTAAAGGGTTAGGGACTGCTCTTCTAAAAGAGTTACTTCGCCGGACTGCATGCGCTAAAGTTCACTACTTGGAAACCACTATTACTCCCTCAAATATACCTTCCAGGTCTTTATTCACCGGATTGGCGCGAGATCTTGATGTTAATTGTGATGTTTCAGAATGTTTTTCTGAGGACCTGTTTCCTGGAGAAAAACATGAAGCTGAATTAATGTATCGAATTGGACCTTTCTAATTTCAACTTAATATAGAAAAATGAAGCAAAAGCAAATAAGTTATAAGGAGATGTGATATTTATCAAATCTTCCAAACAATCAGGTAAAATGAAAGTTTTTGACAAATTAGAATCCCGGGTAAGAAGTTACTGTCGGAGTTTCCCAACAATTTTCACCAAAGCCAAGGATTACAGGCTATGGGATGTTGACGGGAAAGAGTATATTGACTTTTTTGCAGGTGCAGGTGCTTTAAACTATGGTCATAATAATCCCAAATTGAAAGAAAAGCTTATTGACTATATTGCTAATGACGGTATTACTCATGGTCTTGATATGGCAACAAAAGCAAAAGAAGAATTTCTAAAACGTTTTAACGAGGTCATCCTTAAACCAAGAAAAATGGACTATAAAGTTATGTTTCCTGGTCCAACAGGTACCAATTCAGTTGAAAGTGCCTTAAAATTAGCCAGAAAAGTAACAGGCCGAGAGTTGGTTATCAGTTTTACCAATGCATTTCATGGTATGACCCTTGGTTCTTTGGCAATATCAGGTAATATGTTTAAACGAGATGGTGCAGGTGTTCCTCTAAATAATAGTGTATCAATGCCTTTTGATAATTATATGGGTGATGACGTTGATACTGCAGAATATCTCGAGCGTTATCTTGAAGATGATGGCAGCGGTGTAGCTGTTCCTGCGGCCATAATTCTTGAAACCTTGCAGGCCGAGGGCGGTATTAACGTTGCGAGTGTTGAATGGCTTAAAAAGATCGAGGAACTTTGTAAGCGGCGCGGTATCCTGCTTATAGTTGATGATATTCAAGTTGGTTGCGGCCGCACCGGTACATTCTTTAGTTTTGAGCCTGCAGGTATCAAGCCAGACATCATCTGTTTGTCTAAATCAATCAGCGGGTATGGTCTCCCAATGGCCTTAACCCTTATAAAACCTGAACTTGATAAATGGGAACCTGGCGAGCATAATGGGACCTTCCGTGGTAATAATCCGGCTTTTATCACTGCTACTGAGACATTGGCTTCCTATTGGGAAGATGATACTTTTGAGCGTCAAGTTCAACAAAAAGGTGAAAAAATTAGAGCTTATCTTGAGAAGTTAGTTAAAGAGCATCCGGAACTAAAGGGTGAAGTTCGCGGAAAAGGTATGATGCAAGGCATCGCCTGTGATGTTGAAGGTCTGGCCAAAGAGATATGTTCCATTGCCTTTAAGAACGGTTTAATAATGGAGACTGCTGGACCTAACAGTGAAGTAGTTAAGTTAATGCCACCTCTAATTATTGATGATGCTGGACTTGAAAAGGGACTGGCAATTTTAGAACAAAGTATATTGTCACTTAAGAAGAGAAAAGAAGTAGTAGCATAAGTCGCTGCTCTAATAAAAATAGCTAATTAAAAATATCCGGATATAATAAAAAGGGGTAAATAACATGATAGTAAGGAAGCTTGAAGATATTATTGGTACTGAGAATGATGTCGATACTGAGACTTGGAATAGTCGTAGATTTCTTCTAAAAAAAGACGGTATGGGTTTCTCTTTGAATGATACCATTATCAAAAAAGGAACTGAAACTATGATTTGGTATAAAAACCACGTTGAAGCAGTGTACTGTATTGAAGGTGAAGGCGAGATTGAGTTAGCTGATGATGGTACTGTATACCCCATCAAGGCTGGTACCATGTATGCCCTTGACGGTCATGAAAAACATTATTTACGTGCTACAAAATCCGATATGAGAATGGTTTGTGTTTTTAATCCACCTCTCACAGGTCGGGAAGTACATGATGAAGAGGGAGTCTATCCCCTCATTGAGGATTAAATAAAGTAAACCAGGTTAATATAATTGCACCGGCCTGATAGGCCGGTGTTTCTTTATAATAACGGTATAAAAATTCAAATAAAAACCTAAAATGATATATGACTGAGTAAGAAATGGTAAGTATTAAAAAAAACAGGTAATTTTAAAAGGAAAAATATATAAAAAAACGAATATATTATGGTAGATTTATCTATGTACTATGTGCTTAGTCTTAGTTTGAATGGAGGTAATATCAATGTTAGATCTTTTAAAGAGTAGAAGAAGTATTCGTAAATTTAAGGACACTCCGGTTGAGAGTGATAAAATTGAAAAGTTGGTTAAAGCTGCACTTCTAGCCCCTTCCGGAAGGAGAATTAACCCTTGGGAATTTATAGTAGTTACTGATAAAAATATTTTAGAGCAACTTTCAAAATCCAGAGAACACGGGTCAGCATTCTTAAAAAATGCACCGCTGGGAATTGTTGTTTTGGCTGATGAAAACAAAACTGATGTATGGATTGAGGATGCATCTATTGCTTCAATCATCATTCAACTAACAGCAAAGAGTATGGGCCTTGGATCCTGTTGGATTCAAATTCGTAATAGACCACATAATGCAACAGAACCGGCTGCCGAAAATTACATTAAGAAATTATTAGATATTCCCGATAACTATAAAGTAGAAAACATGATTGCTATAGGTTATCCCGATGAAGAAAAGGCACCGCATACTGAAGACGAGTTACAGTTTGAAAAAGTTTTTTCTAATAAATACAACAACCCATATAAATAAAAAGTTTTAACAATCCATAAAACAAGTAAAGAAGTATTTTGAGTTCATATTATTTAGGGACACTTGCATAAAATGCAAGTGTCCTGTTATTATAATTACTAAAAAATACTATTTTTTTGTATTCTTTATTCAACATACAAAGCCAAAAAAACAAAAAGGTAGTTGGAGGAAAAAGTAATGAAAAGTTATAGAAAAGAGTTGTGGTTTAATACTGCCTCTAGAAGAGAGTTTATCAATATTACCCCACAGATTGAAGAATGTGTAAAAGAAAGTGGGGTGAAGGAAGGGTTAGTTTTATGTAATGCAATGCATATAACTGCCAGTGTATTTATTAATGATGATGAAAGTGGTCTTCACCATGATTTTGAAAGGTTCTTAGAAAAATTAGCACCTGAAAAACCTTACAGTCAATATGAACACAACGGTTTTGAAGATAATGCTGATGCCCACCTTAAAAGAACAATAATGGGAAGAGAAGTTGTTGTTGCCATTACTGATGGTAAACTGGATTTTGGTCCATGGGAACAGATTTTTTATGGTGAATTTGATGGTAAAAGAAGAAAAAGAGTTTTAGTTAAAATAATAGGTGAATAAAAAATAGTTAGATTAATTTTCCATTATTAAATTAAGGTGAATTTATAGAAGAGTTTTATATTTTTTCAGTTGTTTATTAATAACCCTCTACATATGATAATTGGTGGAGGGGTTATTATGGAGTCAATCATTAATCAGGAAATTGCCTGGGTGTTGGCCCAACAGTTATCTAGTGGGGCGGTAATTACGGATTACCCTGCACAACCTAAAATTATCCCTTATTTTGCAAACCTTGCCCTTTATGGTGTAGCAAGTTACGGTCAACACTTAGAGAAGGTTAGGCATTATTTGAATTGGTATATAACTCACCTGGAAAATCCAGATCGATTTGGGGTAAATGGTACTGTTTACGACTATTTAATAAATGATGATGAGAAAGAAATTCCTACGATGAACTATGATTCATCAGATTCCTATGGAGCAACCTTTCTGACACTTGTAAGGCTCTATTATACTTCGAGCGGTGACAGCGAATGGATTAAAAATCATCGTCAGGAATTAGATTTGATAGCTGGAGCAGTACTGTCAACTTTAGAAAAGGACAGCCTAACTTTAGCAAAGCCCGACTGGAAGGTAAAGTACCTAATGGATAATTGCGAAGTATATAAGGGGTTAAAGGATTATGCATGGCTTCTCGAAGAGGTTTTTAAGGATCAGGAATGGGCAAAAAGATTTGAAACACTGGCTCAGAAAGTAAAGGAAGCAATAGAAAAGAAAATGCGGGTAAATGGAGGATACTCTCCAGCTATCTACCTGGCAGGGTTTCGTAAAAGGCCCAACTGGAGGAAATGGTATCCCGATGCCATGGCCCAACTTTTCCCCATTTTAACAGGAGTTTTAGATCCAGGAAGTGAAACTGCAAGGCAACTTTACGGAAATTTTTTAAGAAATTATCCTGATTGGTATAATCATACCTTGCCTCAGAACTTTAAATCACCGCTTGTTGTTTATACAGCTGCTCTTATGGAAGATCGCTGGCGGGTACGTCAATACATTGAGAGTTTAAAGGAAAATATTTTATCTAAAGGACACCCTTGGCCGTACCATAGTGCGGAAGCTGGTATTTTAATTTTAGCTCTCCACCATTATAGCAAAGGGAAAGTCACTGATATTTAAAATTAAAGTTTGGTAAACAATCTTTGTATAGATTTAATATAATATAATTTATCTAACCATCATACTTTCTATTGTAGGTTATTTTTCTTGCATGCTTTAAGTCCTTGCGTTATACTCTATTAGGCAAATACCAAGAACGGAAGGACTTATATGGAACAACAAAAATTACGTAATATAGCAATAATTGCTCATGTTGACCACGGTAAGACGACTTTAGTCGATGGGATGTTAAAACAAAGTGGTATTTTCCATGAGAAACAAGTCGTCCAGGAACGCATAATGGACCGTAATGATTTGGAACGCGAACGGGGCATAACCATTATGTCCAAAAATACTGCTGTTTTTTACAAGGGGTATAAATTAAATATTGTAGATACTCCTGGTCATGCAGATTTTGGTGGGGAAGTGGAACGTATAGTCCAGATGGTTGATGGAGCATTGTTATTAATTGATGCTTTTGAAGGACCTATGCCTCAGACGCGTTTTGTTTTAAAGAAAGCCCTTGCGGTAGGTTTGAAGCCCATTGTAGTAATTAATAAAATGGATAGACCTAATGCCCGGCCGATGGAAGTAGTTGATGAAATTCTGGATCTTTTCATTGACTTAGGGGCAAACGAGGAGCAGCTTGATTTTCCGGTTGTTTATACTATTGCTCGTAATGGTACGGCAAGCTTAGCAGCCGATAAGGTTGGGAAGGATTTACAGCCTCTTTTTGAGACCATTATTGAGCATATTCCAGCTCCGAAAGGTAATCCCGAAGCAGTTTTACAGGTTGGAGTTAATATAATCGATTACGATAATTATGTCGGTCGTCAGGCTATTGGCAGGGTATATAACGGTACTATTCGCACCAAACAGAATGTAACTGTTGTTGCTCCCGATGGTAGTATGAAAAAAGGCCATGTAGCAGCTCTTCATGTTTTTAATGGTCTCAATAAAGTACCTGTCGAGGAAGCAGCAGCTGGTGAAATTGTTGTTGTTAGTGGTTTAGAGGATATTAATGTTGCAAATACCATTACTTTGCCAGATAATCCTAAACCCTTAGATTTTGTAAGTATTGATGAACCTACAGTAGCAATGACTTTTTTAGTTAATAAAAGTCCTTTTGCTGGCAGGGAAGGTCAATATGTAACCTCACGGAAACTTAGGGAGCGCCTTTTTCATGAGGCTCAATCTGATGTTAGTCTTAAGGTAGAAGAGACAGATTCTCCTGATGCATTAACAGTATCAGGTCGTGGTGAACTTCATCTTTCTATACTTATAGAAACCTTGCGCCGCGAAGGTTATGAGTTTGAAGTTTCTAGACCAAGGGCAATAACCAAAGAAATTGACGGTGTAAAGTGTGAGCCTATTGAGGAACTGGTTATAGAGGTACCTGAAGACTATATGGGTATTGTAATTGAAAGATTAGGCTCTCGTAAAGGTGAGATGGTTAATTTAGAGAATAAGGGAGATGGGCAGGCACGCCTGACATTCCATATACCAACTAGAGGCCTTTTTGGTTTCCGTTCCGAGTTTCTTACCGATACCAAGGGCTTGGGAATAATGCACCATGTGTTCCATCATTATGCTCCATATACTGGTGAAATTTCTCCGCGTTCAAGAGGTTCTTTAGTGGCATTTGAAACTGGTCAAACAACAGGTTATGGCTTAGAAAATGCCCAGGAACGAGGGGAACTTTTTGTAGGCCCAGGGGTTCCTGTATACCGTGGGATGATTGTTGGAGAACATTCCCGACCAGGTGATTTAAAAATTAATGTATGCAAGAAAAAACAACTTACCAATATTCGTAGTTCCACTGCGGATATTGCTGTAAAATTAGTTCCTCACAGGGACATGAGTTTAGAGCAATGTCTTGAGTTTATTGCTTCTGATGAATTATTAGAAGTAACCCCCAAATCTTTAAGAATGCGCAAAAAGGATATATAGGTTTTTATTAAAATCGGAGCTATTTTTAAATATATTTACTTTTTTATAGGTTTTGATTGACCTTTTTTTGGATATTGTGTTATATTGCATTACATAAAGTTAGAGAAGAAGGAAGGAAGGTAATCTCATGGGGAGTGCTGTCAGCTTAGACGAATTGGGTATTATAAACACAGGAACTATTTACCATAACCTGCCTGTTGCCAGGCTAGTAGAGATTGCTTTAGAGCGAGGAGAAGGCGTGCTTGCTGAAAACGGTGCCCTTAGGGTTGAGACCGGTAAATATACCGGGCGTTCTCCTAAAGACAGATATTTTGTTGACACCCCTTCAGTGCATTCAAATATTGCCTGGGGTGACAGTAATAAACCAATGTCTGAAGAAACCTTTGAACGGCTCTATAACCGTTTAGTAGCCTACCTACAGGGCCAGGATCTTTTTGTTTTTGACGGTTTTATTGGAGCTGATAAAGAATATAGAATGCCAATCAGGTTTATTAATCAGTTGGCCTGGCAGGGGGTTTTTGTCCATCAGCTTTTTGTAAGGCCTACAGCTGAGGAATTAGCAGAGCATGTTCCCCAGTTTACTGTTATTTGTGCTCCGGGTTTTAATGCTTTACCTGAGATAGATAACACACGTTCAGAAGCCTTTATTGTACTCAATTTTGATCGTAAAGTCATAATTATTGGTGGTTCACAATATGCCGGGGAAATAAAAAAATCAATGTTTACGGCTATGAATTATCTTTTACCTGAGAAGGGCGTTTGCCCAATGCATTGTTCAGCAAACATGAGCCCCAATGGCGATACAGCTTTATTCTTTGGTTTATCAGGTACCGGTAAGACGACTTTATCTGCAGATCCTGAGCGTTATCTTATAGGTGACGATGAACATGGTTGGTCCGATAAAGGTATTTTTAACTTTGAAGGCGGTTGTTATGCTAAATGTATCAAGCTATCAGCCGAAAGTGAACCTCAGATTTGGAATGCTATCCGCTTTGGCAGTGTTATAGAGAATGTGGATATTGACTTTGAAAGCCGTTCTGTTGATTATGATAGTAGTGCCTTGACTGAGAATACACGTGCTGCTTATCCTATTTATCATATTCCCAATGCTGTAATTCCCGGAGTTGGAGATCATCCAAAGGCGGTAGTTTTCTTAACAGCAGATGCCTTTGGTGTTATGCCTCCAATAGCTAAGTTAAACCGAGAACAGGCTATGTATCATTTCCTTTCCGGTTATACCAGTAAGCTTGCTGGGACAGAGAGAGGAATTACTGAGCCTGAAGCTACCTTTTCAACTTGTTTTGGAGCACCCTTTTTACCAAGAAGTCCAATAGTTTATGCCAATCTTCTTGGAGAAAGGATAGAAAAACACAATTCTCAGGTATTTCTAGTTAACACCGGCTGGACCGGAGGGCCATATGGTGTTGGGAATCGGATGAAATTGAAATATACCAGAGCAATGGTTAGTGCTGCTTTAAATGGAGAGTTGGAAAATGTAGAGTTTAGGCCGGATCCTGTTTTTGGGATTATGATTCCTCAGAGTTGCCCGGGTGTACCGTCAGAAGTCCTAAATCCGAGAAATACTTGGGCAGATAAAGAAAAGTACGATGCTACTGCCAGGAAACTAGCAGGGCTTTTCATCGAGAACTTTAGTAAATTTAAAAATGTACCCGATGCAATTCGTAATGCAGGGCCAAGGATTTAGTTTGTGAATATAATTTTTATGAAGGGACTGTCCCAAAAGTATTTTTATAAAATTTTGGCCCACTGTTTTCATTAACTATCGCGTTAATAAATAGCTAATCCCGTATCACTTTTGTAGTGATACGGGATACTTTTTAGGCTTAAATTCATTCATTTTAACCCATTTGGGCTAGTCCCCTTACTTATCGTTACCAATAACCTTTTTGACTACGTCAACACCCTTTAATCTATCCGATACTTTTTAATATTGGCTTGTTATCTTGCTGAATTAGATAGAGTTACCACCATGCTAACTTCACCGTTGGTACTGGCCTTCTCAAAAAGAGAACGAATACCGGCCCAGACTTCTTCTTCTGAGCCATGAATTTCGGTACTAATGGGTCCAACGGTATATTCAATGTTCTGTTGGGTAAGAGATTGTAGAGATTCATTAATGATTTCGCTTGCCCTTATCGTTTTTTGTGGATAAAGACTTACTTCCGCACTAAGCATGAATTCTTTTACCTCCTTTCAGATAATATTATTTTTTTCTCAGGGTGATTAATTATGCAAAGGGACTGGGTTGAATCAGTTTTAAAGTCTTTACGGTCTGCTTATCCAGGAGCAGGTACACGGTTGCAGTATAATAATGTTTTTGAACTTTTAGTAGCGGCTATCCTTTCAGCTCAAACAACTGATGACCAGGTAAATAAGGTCACCAAACGTTTATTCAAGCAATACCCAACTCCCGAAGCATTAGCTAAAGCAAGTCCTGAGGAAGTAGCGGAGTACATTAAGAGTCTGGGTCTCTATCGGGTTAAAAGTAAAAATCTAGTTTCTGCTTGTAGGGTTTTAATAGATAAATTTGAGGGTAAGGTACCGGATACACTGGAAGAGCTTATTAGTCTTCCGGGTGTTGGCCGAAAGGTTGCTAATGTGGTGTTAAGTAATGCTTTCGGTAAAGATGTAATTGCTGTTGATACACATGTTTTTAGGGTTGCTAACCGAATAGGCTTAGCCAATGGGAGGGATGCTAAAGAGACGGAAATGCAGCTTATGGTTAAACTACCACCTGGGACCCGGGGTGAAGCTCATCATTTATTAATTTTTCATGGACGAGAGGTCTGCCGGGCAAGGCAACCCAGATGCCAGGATTGTGTTGTTAGCAGGTACTGTAAGGATGCTAAGAAGAGAAATTTAGACAATACTTAAAAAAGAAAAGGGAGAGAATTATGAAGCGTAAGATTGTACATATTGATGAAGAAAAATGTAATGGTTGTGGTTTATGTGTAACACCTTGTGCTGAAGGTGCTATTGAAATAATCGATGGTAAAGCCAAGGTATTAAGAGAGGAACTATGTGATGGTGCAGGTGTTTGTTTAAATGTTTGCCCAACTGGTGCCTTAAGTATTGTGGAACGTGAGGCACCAGCTTTTGATAAAGAAGCAGCAGAGAGAAATTTAGCAGCTAAAAAGGGGAAGCAAGAGGGTCTTCTTTGTGAACATTGCGGTAGCGGTGAAACGGAGGCAGTACTTATCATGACTCGTCATAAGGGTGAAAATAGTTGGGTTTGTACCCGTTGTCTACCTAGATTAATTCATGGATAACTAAGTCTTAAGTAGAGAGCCAAGATCAGGCCCTCTTTTTATATTCGCCAATTTTCTTTTGCCAGTTTTCTGCAAATAACAACTAAATTCACTTAAGGATACAAGTTTGAATTCAAAGAAATGGGTATAAGAAGGATTAAGAAGATACTTGTTACCTCAAAATTAAGTTCCACATAAAAAGAGGGATAGAATTCCATATAAAACTATGAATTCTATCCCTGCTTAATCCATATTTTAAATTAAAGGTTGTTAATTAATCACTTACCTGCTGTTTGGTGTAATTTAGGAGTCCACCTGCCAGTATAACAGCTTTCTGGCGAGAAGACAGGTTGTGTTGTACTTTAAATTTATAGCCTTTTGTTTCATTGGTAACGGTAAGTTCTTCGTCTTTTAAACCGTTACTTAAATCAATTAATAGGGTATCATTAACATCAATACGATCATAGTCTTCTGGATTAGCAAAGGTTAGCGGTAAAATACCAACGTTTACCAGGTTAGTACGGTGAATTCTGGCAAAAGATTTAGCGATAACGGCTTTAATGCCCAAATACATAGGACAAAGGGCTGCGTGTTCACGACTGGAGCCCTGGCCATAGTTTTGACCACCAACTATAATACCTTTCTTTGCTTCCTGTGCTCGTTTGGCAAAGGTGGGGTCGATCCCCTCAAAGGCATGTTCGGCTAGTGCCGGAACATTGGAACGCAAAGGTAGATATTTGGCTCCAGCTGGTGAAATATCATCAGTAGTAATGTTATCACCGGTTTTTAGAATTGCCGGTGCTTTAATTATTTGGTCAGGCTTGCTGGCCAAAGGTAAAGGTTGAATATTTGGCCCTCTACGGATTTCTACCTTAGAACCATCATCTGGAGGGAAGATTAGCATTCCATCGTCTACAGGGAATTTTTCTGGTAAAGTTATATTAATAGGTTCACCAAGTTCCCGTGGATCAGTTAGGTAACCGTTAAGGGCTGTGGCAGCGGCAACTTCGGGACTGGCCAGGTAAATTGAGGCATCAGCTGTACCACTCCGTCCTTTAAAGTTACGGTTAAAGGTGCGAAGAGATACACCTTTGGATGGAGGTGCTTGTCCCATGCCAATACAAGGACCACAGGCACATTCAAGAATTCTGGCCCCGGCAGTAGCCAAATCATCCAGGGCACCATTTGCGGCTAGCATACGGTAAACCTGACGCGAACCCGGTGAAATAACTAGACTAACCTCTGGGTGAACCTGTTTACCTTTAAGTATTGAAGCTACCCGCATTAAATCAGTATATGAAGAATTTGTACAGCTGCCAATAGCTACCTGGTTGACTTTAATCGGTCCTACTTCTTCAACGGTTGCGACATTATCTGGCATATGGGGTTGAGCTACCATAGGTACCAAATCGTCTAGTTGAATATCAATAACTTGGTCATAACTGGCATCGGGGTCAGGCAGCAATTCTACCCAATCTTCAGCACGTCCCTGGGCAGTGAGGAAGGCTTTGGTTACTTCATCACTGGGAAAAATCGAGCTGGTGGCACCTAATTCGGCACCCATGTTAGTAATAGTAGCTCTTTCAGGTACGGAAAGGGTAGCTACTCCTTCACCGCCATATTCGATAATCTTGCCAACTCCGCCTTTGACACTTAAACGTCTAAGTACTTCTAAGATAATATCTTTAGCGCTGACCCAGGGTGCTAAACGACCATGTAAATTTACACGGACAACTGCTGGCATGTTAAGATAGAGTGGACCACCAGCCATGGCTACGGCTACTTCAAGACCGCCGGCACCAATGGCTAAAGCACCTGCTCCACCAGCTGTAGGGGTGTGACTGTCAGCACCAAGTAAGGTTGTACCTGGTACTGCAAAACGTTCCAGGTGAACCTGGTGACAGATACCATTACCTGCACGGGAAAAAACAATACCGTACTTGGCAGCGATGCTTTGTAGGAATAAGTGGTCATCAGCGTTTTCAAATCCAGCTTGTAGGGTATTATGATCTACATAGCTGACTGAAAGTTTAGTTTTTACACGAGGGATATCCATTGCTTCTAACTGAAGGTAGGTCATTGTGCCAGTAGCATCTTGGGTAAGAGTTTGGTCAATACGAATACCAATTTCTTCACCAGTCACCATTTTACCGTCTACCAGGTGCTGGCTGATTATTTTTTGGGCTATATTTTGGCCCATTCAAGTTCCTCCTCTCACTATGTCATGATCCTTTATACTATAACAGAAGTTCAGGGGCATGTGAACCCCTGGAACGGAGGGGACCATATGGTTATAGGCATTGGTACAGCATTTTTTCGGATTGCTGGATCCAAAAGTTTAAAAGATAAAAGACGTGTATTAAAAAGTATTATAACACGTCTTCATAATCGTTTTAATATAGCTGTTGCTGAGGTTGGTCATCAGGATAGCCGTCAAGAAGCAGAAATCGGTGTTGCCTGTATATCTAACGAAGCAGCTCATGCTGATAAGATACTAGCAGCTGTTATGAGATTTTTAGAAGCTGAAGGCGAAATTGAATTATTGACTTATAACACGGAATTAATTTAGAATTCACCTTAGGGTAAACTTGCTAGGAGGATATGTTTTTACCAATGAATGTTGTTCTTTTTGAACCTGATATACCCCAGAATACTGGCAATATAGCTCGTACCTGTGCAGCAACAGGTACGACTTTGCATCTTATTCATCCACTCGGTTTTAGCCTGGATGAAAAGCATGTAAAACGAGCTGGTTTGGATTACTGGGATAAGGTTGATATCATTGAACATAACAGTTGGAAGGATTTTTTGGAAAAGACTGAGGGGGCTAACTGCTATTATCTTTCAACTAAAGGACGAAAATTTTATACCGAAGTATCTTATACAAAGGAAGATTTCATTATTTTTGGCCCGGAAACAAGGGGGTTACCACAAACTATCTTGGAGCCGGCAGGGGACAGGGTTTTAAGAATCCCTATGCGGCAAGGACTGCGTTCATTAAATTTAGCAAACACTGTAGCTCTTGTTCTGTATGAAGCTTTACGGCAAATTGGTTTTCCTGATTTACAATAGAGATATAAAAAACATTTGTTTTTTTGGGGGAGCAGAAAGGAGAAAAATCGGATATGATGCCCAAAAAGATTATAAAACGTGATGGACGGGTAGTGGATTTTGATGAAGAACGGATTATAAATGCTATTTATAAAGCAGCTGTGGCTGTATCCGGACGTGACCGGTCATTAGCAAGTCGTTTGGCTAATGAGGTTACAGCATTATTAGCTAAAAAATTCGTTGATCGTCTGCCCACTGTTGAAGATGTTCAGGATTTAGTGGAAAAGGTGTTAATTGAGAATGGACATGCTCGGACAGCCAAGGCATACATACTATACCGGGAGCAACATGCTCAATGGCGCGATTTTCGTAACGTTTTAGTTAATATTCAGGAAATGGTTCAGGGTTATCTTGATGGTTTCGATTGGCGTATTAATGAGAATAGTAACATGAATTATTCTCTTCAGGGTCTTAATAATCATATTATTGCCGCGGTTAGCTCCAAATATTGGTTAGAAAAGGTTTACCCTCCTGCTATCCGTGAACGCCATGAAAGCGGAGATTTTCATATCCATGACTTAGGGTTATTGGCACCATATTGTTGCGGATGGGATCTTGCTGACTTATTGGAACAGGGTTTTGCTGGTGTGGGCCAGAAAGTGGAGAGTGCTCCACCTAAACACTTTCGGACTGCTTTAGGGCAAATAGCCAACTTTTTTTATACACTTCAGGGTGAGGCTGCTGGAGCCCAGGCGTTTTCTAGTTTTGATACTTACTTAGCACCTTTTATTCGGTATGACAATCTGGAGTACTCAGAAGTTAAACAAGCTATGCAAGAATTTATCTTTAATTTAAATGTACCAACCCGGGTTGGCTTCCAAACACCTTTTGTCAATTTAACAATGGACGTAGTTGTGCCTAAGACATTAGCTGATGAACCGGTAATAATCGGTGGACAACGTCAGTCAGAATGTTATGGCGATTTCCAAAAAGAAATGGATTGGTTAAATACGGCTTTTTGTGAGGTAATGATGGAAGGGGATGCCAAAGGCCGTATCTTTACTTTTCCAATTCCTACATATAATATTTCTCCTGATTATCCCTGGGATAGTCCCGTTAACGATAAAATCATGGCCATGACAGCCAAATATGGAATACCTTACTTTGCTAATTTTATTAACTCCGACTTATCACCAGAAGATGTTCGGAGTATGTGTTGCCGCTTAAGGTTAGATAATCGTGAACTAAAAAGACGCGGTGGAGGGCTCTTTGGGGCTAACCCCTTAACTGGTTCTATAGGGGTTGTCACAATTAATCTACCTCGGCTTGGTTATCTTAGCAAGACAAAAGAAGAGTTTTTCCAAAACTTAAAGGCTCAAATGGATTTAGCTAAGGAGAGTTTACTACTAAAACGTAATGTTTTAGAGAAACTGACTGAACAAGGACTTTATCCCTATTCCTTATTTTATTTACGTAGAGTAAAAGAAAGATTCGGTAAATATTGGGAAAATCATTTTAATACAATTGGCATTATTGGTATGCATGAGGCTCTGCTGAACTTTATGGGTAAAGGGATAGAAACAAAAGAAGGCAGAGGTTTAGCCTTAGAAATATTAGATTATATGCGAGAAATCCTAAAGAACTATCAGGTTGAAACCGGTCATCTATTTAACCTGGAAGCTACACCTGCTGAGGGGACTTCTTATCGTTTAGCGAGATTAGATAAAAAATTATACCCGGATATTATTACTTCAGGAACGAAAGAACCTTATTATACTAATTCAACTTATCTGCCGGTAGGGTACACAGATGATGTGTTTACTGCAATAGAACATCAAGAAAGCCTGCAAATTAGATATACCGGTGGGACAGTTTTTCATGCTTACTTAGGAGAAAGAATAAGCGATGTCAAAACCTGTCGAAACTTTCTGCAGGTGGTAATGAATAATTCCCAATTACCTTATTTTACAATCTCACCTACTTTTAGTATTTGCCCCGAACATGGTTATTTGGTAGGGGAGCAACCAACCTGTCCTACTTGTAAACGGGAAACTGAAATATGGAGTCGGATTGTAGGTTATTATCGTCCGGTGAATAACTGGAATAGAGGTAAAAAAGAAGAGTTTAAGGAGAGAAAAAGCTATAAGCCTGTCTTTGAAGAAGAAGTGGCTTCTTAAAAAGTGAAAGTTTTTAGGAGTGTTCTACTAAGTGATTAGAGCAATTCAACAAACCAGCATGGTAGACTATCCAGGTAATGTTTGTACAACCCTCTTTTATGGGGGTTGTAATTTTTCTTGTCCTTGGTGTCATAATGCTGATTTAGTTAAGCGGCCTTTTACCTTACCAGAGATATCTATAGAAGAAGCTATGGCATTATTATTAAAACGCAAGTCCTGGATAAAAGCTGTATGCCTTTCGGGTGGTGAACCTACCTTAGACAAAGACTTACTCTTGATGCTTGAGAAACTTAAGGAAAACGGTTTTAAGGTTAAATTAGATACTAATGGTAGTCAACCCCAAGTTTTAGGTGAAGTTTTAGCAGCAGGATTAATCGATTATATTGCTATGGATATAAAGGCTCCACCTAAAAAATATCATATTCTAACGGGTGTTGAAGTAGGCCTTAAAGCCATAAATGAGAGTATAAACCTTATTAAGAATAGTTCAATTTCTTATGAATTTCGTACAACAATAGTTCCTGGTCTTTTAAACGTTTCTGACTTTATAGCCATTGGTAACTGGTTAGTAGGTGCTAAGAAATATACATTACAGCAATTTCGGCCTTGTGAGACACTAATCAATCCTGATTTAGGTGATATTGAACCTTATTCTGAAAGCGTTTTGAAAGATATAGTAGATGTTTTAGAAGCAACTTTAGGCTATAGACCTATGGTCATTGGTAATTTCAATATGGAAGAGAAAAAGCAGATTGGATAAGAATAAGAGTTTTAATTTTTAATAGTTTGAATTAAAAAAGCCCTCCCGGCATGCTTTATTTTTTTCCATGAATTTAACTAGCTTTCTTATTTGTTCTAAGGTTTCTTTGTTAATGCTGTGTTCTATTTTTTCTGTTTCTTCTAAAATGCTATTTTTAACACCTATGAGTCTAAGAAACTTTTCAATTGTTTCATGTCTATTTAGCAGGTAATAACCGATTTGCTTTCCGTCCTCAGTAAGTTCAACAAGCCCATATTTTTCATATTTTAAATAAGATAATTCAGCTAATTTTTGTACCATCTTACTTACCGAAGGCGGTTGAACGTTTAAAGCATTAGCTAAATCACCTATTCTTGTATACCCCTTACCTTTTGAAAGGCGATAAGCCATTTCCAAATAATCTTCCATGCTTGAGGTAAGGGGATTATTTTCCTGCCTTAAAAGTTCATATCCCCTAACGGTATAAAATTCTTTATCACAGTTATCCAAATTAATTCACCACTCAAATTGGTAAAATACCTATAAGAAATTTTTACGTTTAAAACCTTAAATTTATTCACAACACCTTAGCCTAAAAAAGCCAGGGTTTAGTTATAAGTGACTGGTTTAACCTAAGAAACCTAGAATTTGATTAACAGCAAAGGTTACGATTATCGCTACAGCTAGAGGCATTAGTACAGAAAAAACAGTCCATTTGAAACTTTTAGTTTCTTTGAAAATAGTTAATATGGTAGTTCCACAGGGGTAATGAAGTAATGAAAAGAGCATCATTGATAAAGCAGTGGTCCAGGTCCAACCATGACTTACTAATAGCGACCTTAAAGCTTCTAAGTTATCTAGTTCCAGCATAGTACCTGCAGATACATAGCTCATTATTAAGATTGGTAAAACAATCTCATTGGCTGGAAAACCTAGAATAAAGGCCATAAGAATAAATCCATCAAGTCCCAAGCGCAGACCTAAAGGATTAAAGAAATTGGCCATATGAGCAATGATGCTAAAACCCTCGATATGAACATTAGCTAAGATCCAAATAACAGCACCAGCTGGTCCTGCTACAACTATTGCCCGACATAAGACAAATATGGTCCTGTCTATTAGTGAGCGGATAAGGATACGTCCAATTTGTGGTTTGCGGTATGGTGGGAGTTCCAGTGTGAAAAAAGAGGGAACCCCTTTTAATAGTGTCTTAGAAAGTAACCAGGAAATAAATAGAGTCATAGCTATTCCAATTAATATTACAATGACAACTGTTGCTGTAGCTGCAAAAGAGCTGTATGATTTGGCGACAAGACTACCCATAAATATAGTGGCTAGTGCAATTAAAGTAGGAAAACGGCCGTTACATGGCACAAAGTTATTAGTTAAAATAGCAATCAGTCTTTCGCGTGGTGATTCAATAATGCGGCAGGAAGTAACCCCAGCTGCATTACAGCCGAAACCCATGCACATTGTCAGACATTGTTTGCCATGGGTACCAGCTCTTTTAAAGAAACCGTCTAAATTAAAAGCTACTCGGGGTAAATAACCAAGGTCTTCAAATAAAGTGAAAAGCGGGAAAAAAATAGCCATAGGGGGTAGCATTACTGACACTACCCATGCTAAAGTCCTATACATTCCCAGTACCAGTAAACCGTGGAGCCAATCAGGAGCTCCGACCCATTGGAAGAAATGGGTTAACTGTTCTTCTATCCAAAATAGTCCGGCAGCAAGAAGTTGTGAGGGATAATTGGCTCCGGTAATAGTTAACCAAAGGACAATTCCCAAAAGAGCCAACATGATAGGTAATCCCAAAAGACGTGAAGTGACAATACTATCGATTTTACGGTCCCAGTTAATATTTTTGTTTTCCTGGGTAACCACTTTGTTAGCAATATTTTCGGCATTTTTATAGATGGTAGTAACAATGTGATCTCGTATATTATTTCTTTCTTCAGGAAGGTAGTTATTAATCTCATTGATTATATTGTTAAGTTGATTATTTATTGCGGACATATATTAACATCCCTTCCGACGGTGACTTCCGGTAACTCGTTAGAATACTTAATAATTGAATCAATAATGCTTTGGTCACCTTCTAAAAGGCGCAATGCGACCCAACGTGAGTTTAACCACTTTGGTAGCAGGGGTCGAAGTTGGTTTTCAATTTTTTCTATGGATTTCTCTACTTCTGAGTCATAATAAACCATTTTTGGAGATGTTTTAAGAGAACCATTAGCAAGTTCATATACGATATCCTTTAGTTTGCTAAGCCCTCTTCCCTCTCTTGCAGCAGTAGCTATTACAGGAACACCCAGTTCTTTGGCCAGCTTATCTATATCCACTCTGATTTTTTTCCTCTCGGCCTCATCAATAAGGTTGGCACACACAACGACACGGGGAGTTATTTCCATGACCTGTAGTACCAGGTTTAGGTTTCGTTCCAGGCAAGTACTATCCGTTACTACTATGGTAACATCAGGCCTGGCAAAGCAAATAAAATCACGGGCTACTTGCTCATCTACTGAATTTGCTAATAAGGAATATGTCCCCGGTAGGTCAACTAAGGTAAATCTTTTATCTCGGTGAGAAAAACTTCCTTCTGCTTTTAAAACGGTTTTCCCAGGCCAATTACCGGTATGCTGATTTAATCCCGTCAAAGCATTAAATACTGTACTTTTGCCTGTATTGGGATTACCAGCCAGGGCAATTACAAATCCATCTTTTAGTTTTTTGTCTGCAACTATTTCACGGCAGGCATTATTACTACATGATTGGCGTGTTAATCCCATTTATAATCTTCTCCTCTCCATTCTGGTGGTTAATTAAATCTTGACAAGGATTTGTTTGGCATCTTCATTGCGTAAAGCAATGATTGCTCCACGGATATTAAAGGCGGTAGGATCTCCTGAAGGACTACGTTGGATTACTTCTACTTTTGAACCGGGTACTAATCCTAAATCCAGTAAACGGCGCCTGGTTAATCCTTCACTTAAAATTGAAGTAACCAATCCAGATTTGCCGTTAGCCAGTGTATTTAAAGGGATAATATTTGCCATAATATTACCTCCTGTCAGCTTATAACAGCGGAAAACAGTGTTAACTACGGCTAAGTTTTATTTGATAGCAATATATTAAAAAAGAGTAATTGTGGTGCAAGTACCATAAAACCAGCAACCAATGGTTTATTATTCATTGATAATGGTTAATTTTTCAAGGTATAGGATAAAAGGTATAGGATAGATACTCCAAAGGTTTTAAATGGAATGAATATATAGTGGAGCTATTCTCGTATAATTAAATGCAAATACTTGCATTTAGGCACAATTGGTTTTATACTAGTCAATGCAAATATTTTACATTTTGCAATTATTAAATAGTGAGGAAGGTGGATTCTTTGCTAAAACGTCTTATTTTGACCCTATTTATAATTGTTTTGTGTGCAGGTTGTGGTAAATCCAGCCAACCTACACTTAACTCAAATCAATTAGAAAGAAAAGACGATAAAATTCAGGTAGCTGTAAGTATCTTGCCACAGGCTGATTTTGTTAAGAGTATTGGCAAAGATAAGGTGAGAGTTGTTGTAATGATACCACCTGGAGCGAGTCCTGCTACTTATGAACCAACTCCAAGTCAGTTAAAAGAACTTAGTCAAGCTGATATGTATGTTAAGATAGGAAATCTTCCCTTTGAGAAAGCTTGGTTAAATAAGATAATATCTGCCAACAACAAAATGAAAGTAGTTAATTCATCAGAAGGGATTAAAATTATTGGTGATAATCCTCACATTTGGCTTTCACCTACCTTGGTCAAAAAACAAATAGATAATATTTATGAAGGTTTAGTAGAAGTCGACCCCAAAAATAAAGATTATTATGCTGTGAATAAAGAAAAATACATAAAAGATTTAGATGAACTGGATAAAGAAATCAGAGAAGCTGTTAAAAACATTAAGAATAAAAAGTTCATGGTTTTTCATCCTGCTTGGGGGTATTTTGCTAAAGATTATGGGTTAGAAGAGATTGCAATTGAAGTTGAAGGGAAGGAACCCAGTCCTGAGGATATTATCAAGTTTATTGAGTTGGCAAAGAAAAATGAGATAAAAGCAATTTTTGTATCGCCTCAATTTAATACGGAAAGTGCAGAAGTTATAGCAAAAGAAATTAACGGCAAGGTGGTTTTTGCTGATCCCCTGGCACAAGACTATATAAAAAATATGAAAGCGATTTCAAAAACATTGGCTCAATCTTTAAAATAAATGACACATGGGAGTTTAATTTATGGTTGAGATAACTCAGATGAAAGATGAAATCCTTCGATTAGAAAATGTTTGGTTTAGTTATAACGAAGTCCCCGTTTTAGAGAGGGTTAACCTTTCTGTCAAAAAAAATGATTTTATAGCTATTATTGGACCTAATGGGGGAGGTAAAACAACTTTACTTAAAATTATTTTAGGAATGGTTAGCCCGGATCGTGGAAATGTTATTTTTTTGGGCGGTTCCCCGGGGGAAAACAGAAAATATATCGGTTATGTTCCCCAACATTTTCAGTTCAATTTTGATTTTCCTATTAGCGTCTGGGAGGTAGTTTTAACAGGGCGTTTAGGTCACGTCGGTCTATTTAAAAGATATACAAAAAAGGATAAGCAAATAGCCGCTGAAGCATTAAAAGAAGTAGATATGTATGAGTTTCGAGATAGACAGATTGGTAAACTATCGGGAGGCCAAATACAGAGGGTATTAATTGCAAGAGCATTGGTGACTGAACCTAAACTATTAATACTAGATGAACCAACGGCAAATGTCGATAAAAAGGCTTCAAAAAAACTGTATGAGCTGTTTAAAGAAATAAATAAGAAAATCCCAATTATTTTAGTTTCCCATGATATAGGCTTTGTTAATTTTTATGTAAATAAAGTTATTTATTTAAATAGGCGTCTTTATCATCAAAATTCGAATGAGTTAACCTATCATTACCCAGAACAAAAAGTAGTTAAGGGTTCCACCCTAAAAGGATTAACCCTAAGGTAATGGGGGCGTGGTTATGTTATGTTAGAAATGTTACAATTTGAGTTTATAAGAAATGCCCTTTTAGGAGGTTTACTGGCGAGTATAGCTTGTGGCATTATAGGTACCTATGTTGTTGTTAAAAGGATTGTGTTTATAAGTGGGGGAATATCCCATTGTGCCTATGGAGGTATTGGTTTAGGTTATTTCTTAGGTATAAATCCTATTATTGGAGCGGTGTTATTTAGTTTAAGTGCTGCATTAGGTATTGGAATTATGAGCAACAAAGAAAGTCAGTATGAGGATACTGTTATTGGTGTCATGTGGGCTATAGGAATGGCGTTAGGAATAATTTTTGTTAATTTAACTCCAGGGTATGCTCCTGATCTTATGAGCTATCTCTTTGGTAATGTTTTAACTGTGCCAACTAGTGATATTATTATCATGGGTATTTTAGATATAACTATTTTTACTGTGGTATTTTTATTGTATAAAGAATTTTTAGCCCTTTGTTTTGATGAGGAATTCACTTCAATAGTTGGAATTTCTCCTGAAATACTTTATCTTATTCTTTTGTGCTTAATTGCATTAACGGTAGTACTATTAATAAGGGTAGTCGGTATTATTTTAGTAATAGCTCTGTTAACTATCCCGGCAGCTATCAGTAGAATGTTTACTGCCAGCCTGAAAAAGATGATGATTATGTCAGTTTTGCTGGGCGTGGTCTTTACAACTCTAGGGTTATGGCTATCAATTGTTTTTAAAATACCATCTGGTGCAACAATAATTTTAACCTCTGGTATTACTTATTTAATATGTATTTGTTATAAGCACACTTTTAGACAGAAATTTTCTTCTGAACATAATTTATTTAAAAGGAAATATCGATCAATAAAAGAATCTATATAATGTTAATTAATTTTTAGGGGAAATTATTTTGATAAAGAATAAAGACCTTGAAAAAGAATTAGTACAAAAAGGCTATAAAATTACCAGACAAAGGAAGATAATTTTAGATACTTTCGCCAGATTAAAGAAAAGGTGGATAACTGCTCAGGAACTTTATGAAATAGTAATAGAAAAAAATCCAAAAATTAATTTCTCAACAGTATATAGAAATCTGGATATATTAACAAGAATAAGTATCCTTTGTAAAATAGATAAAGGACAGGGTGTCTATTACTACTCGTTAAATAATAAAGACCATCACCATCATTTAATATGTAAACTGTGTGGTAAAACCAAAAGTATCCATTTTTGCCCACTTGAATATATTGACACTGAAAACTTTCAAGATTTTACAATTGTTGAGCATAAATTGGAAATTTACGGTTATTGCAAGGAATGTATGAAAGATAGACTTGTAAGTTCGGGTAAATGATAAAAAATAAAAATAAAAATAAGTTTTTAATCGTAGTATAATAGATAAAAATGTTGAATTAAGAAGGGGTTATATGGAAGTTTTAATGTTTTTATATCACTATTTTGGCAAGTATGTTTTGTTTAAAATTTTAGAGGCAGTAGCTATCTTTTTCTTTTTTATTTTAACAAGAAATTTATTTTTAAAAAAAGTATTTAAGATTATATCAAAAGTAACTGAACGAACAGATACAAAACTAGACGATGAGATAGTAGAAGCTTTTGAAAAGCCTTTAAGAAAGTTTATTATTTTATTAGGTGCTTACTTAGCACTAAGAGTCCTTCCCCTTAATACTTATCAAGATATTTTAGTTTCAAAAATCTTTCGTTCCGGCATTGTAGCTTTAATTGCGTGGGGATTGTATAATTTAACTTCTTCTGAAACTATTCTATCGTCAACTCAGATAAAAAATAAATTTGATGTAAATAATATTTTAGTTCCTTTCTTATCAAAATCTCTAAGATTTACTGTTGTTATCCTGGCTATTATGATCATAGCTGTTGAATGGAACTATAACATTAATGGTCTTATTACAGGGTTAGGTCTTGGTGGATTAGCGTTTGCTTTAGCTGCAAAAGATACCTTATCGAATATTTTTGGAGGAATTGTGATTATTGCAGATAAGCCTTTTGGCATTAGGGACTGGATAAAAACTCCCAGTGTAGAAGGTATTGTCGAAGATATAACTTTTAGAAGTACTAAAATTCGGACTTTTGCTCAAGCCTTAGTTACTGTTCCGAATTCAACGTTGGCTAATGAACCAATAACAAATTGGTCACGGATGGGGAAACGCCGAATAACTTTTCATTTAGGAGTAACCTATGATACTTCTAAAGAAAAGTTAGAAAAATGTATTCAAGCTTTAAGAAAAATGTTAAATGAACATCCTCAGATAAACAAAAAAAAGATATTTGTTAACTTTGAGAGATTTAATGATAGTAGTCTGGATATTTTATTATATTTTTTCACCAACACAACTGACTGGGGAGAATATCTGAATGTGAGGGAAGATATTAACTTTAAAATCATGGAAATACTTGAGCAGGAAGGGGTTTCAATTGCCTTCCCGACCCAGAGTATCTATATTAACAAAGAAGGATAACAAACCTTGCTAAAACAACCCATAGAATTTAAATATATTAAATTGAAGGAGTTAGGTAAGAAAGATAAGATATCCTGACTCCTTTTTTTCTTAATAAAAACATATCAGTTAAGGGAGGAATTTGCAGGTAATAGGTTAAATATAAAATACAGAACATTCGTTCCATATCATTCGAAAGTTAAATTGCAAATAAATATATTAAACTTTCAAATTATTATTGCTGCTAATGGAAAAATAGTATATAATCCTAAAAGCTCAAATGATATAAAGGAGTAACCAAATGAACAGAAAAGAAATAATAAATAAAATAAACAGGAAAAGGCTGCTGCTTCACGAATTAATTAATAAGAAAAATGCTTTATTAAAACCTGAAGTTTTATCTTTAAGCCAGGAATTAGACGAATTAATTGTTCAATATTATTTAAAAGAGAATGCAGGTAAAGGTGTTTTCGAAAAAGATTAGGAAGTGATAGATTACATGAGTAATAATATTTGGCTGGAGCGCTGCGTTCGGCTCAATGTCAAATGTTGTGATAGACTGAAGCGTCTAGCTTAGTTATTCGCTGATATTTACCAATAGATTGATAAACTTCAGTGAAAACTTTATTGTATTCAGGATTTAAACAGCGAAACGTCTCTTTATCAGCACCAGATAAACTTTTTGTTTCGAATGGGTAAATCTTTTACAGGTTGCTTACGGCGCTGGTGAATGTAGTCGGTTTTGTTACCACAAAATGTGTGGTATTATAATGCTGCATCCGTTATGTGTCACTTTAACTTTGTTGGTCTGGACAACTTTCAAAGTTCGACACATGCAACACGGATGCATTTTTTTTATTTATTTTTTATCACAATATTTATTATCGTGAAATGGGCGTTGACAGAGACCGCAGAAGATACGTCCAGCGAGTATCGGCTTGAGTCTCTTGCGGTTAAACCCACTTCTGGATTTAACCCTTTTTTCCTGCACTTTCTCCCACAGCATCTTATCAATAATAGGTGGGAAGTCTACTTCATGCCATCTATCAACTTTTTCTTTTTTCACTTTTTCAACCTGTTCCGGACTTAACTGCACTTTATCACCCCTCCAAAGATAATTTGTTCCGGCGTATGCAGTGTGAGTTAAAATACGCTGGATGGCAGCCTCACCCCAATGAGCCTGCATTTTACCAGCGTGTCCTTTTCGAGTTTTACGAAGTTGATTAGGTGTGGGTATCCCTAACTCGGTTAACTTCTCCGCGATTCTTACCATACCGATAGGTTGTCCTGACTTGTCTCCATAGACGTACCACTGGTAAGTGAGCTTGACTATCTTCGCTTCTTCCTCAACAATTTCCCATTTTTCTTTTTCATTGTCCTATCTGTAACCTAAAGGTTGAGACCCTCCGGTGAACTTTCCAGCTTTCGCTAACTTTTTTACTACTTACCGTTCGTAGCTTGATAACTTCCCTCTCGTATTCAGCGAAAGCACCGAGAATGTTTGAGTGGAGATTCCCTTCCGGTGTATCATCATTAGATCCCTGCACAAAGATAAACCCGTCTCCTTTAATACCGCAACGTCTAACTTTACGCGCTTCGTCACGTAATGCCGCGAACACTGCCATAGAGCGGGACAGTCTATCCTGACGGTAAACAAAGATAGCGTCATATTCTCCCGCTTGATATTTCTCCCAAAGTTGATGGAGCACTGGTCTCTCATCAATATCCAGTGCTCCGCTGTAACCGTCTTCTTTGAAAATGTCTTATTTTGTAACCTGATAACCTCGTTTTCGTGCTTCCTCCACACAGATTTCTGCTTGAGTATCAAGAGAAGTTCCGTCAGCCTGGTCTTCTGTGGATACCCGACAGAGGACGGCGGCATGTTTTGGTAGTGTTTTCATAGTTTCACCTTCTTTCTTATCCTATGTTTACAAAGGATGTTCAAGCTCATATACTACATAATAACGAGTAAGCATACGGGCTTTTACAAGAAGGTCATTGTTATCTTTTGTGTAGAAGATTCCTGCTCCTAGCCTATCCTTAAAAGTATAGCCACGCTCAGCTAGATAGTCAGTGAGTGGAGTTTCAGGACCATCTTTCTGAATAAGTTTATCTTTTGCAAATGGAACTATATTAGCGTCAGTAAATTCCAGTTTTATGATTCCCCATAATACAGGAAAGGGATTACCTTCTTGAAAAAGGTAAAGAATTTTTATATTAAATATGGCAACAACTAATGCAAGTACAATTAAGACTAGGATAACTGTTTTCTTTCTACGTGATACTGTCACGGTAGTTCACTCCCCTAGTGATTTCAGTTCTGTTAACTTAAATCATATTTGCAATCGTAGAACACTAGTGTTTATGCTGTTGGTGTAAGTTACCAGCTTCACCCCCCCAGGCATAAACAAAGGAGGTTCTACGAAGATGGTTAACTTATCTTGTCCTAAGTGCTCAAGTAACTTTTTGTGGAAGTACGGTTGCGACCATAAAGGTCGTCAAAAGTATTTCTGCAAGCAATGCCGTACTCAATTTGTACCTGAAGCAAATCAACGCAAACAACTTAACATCAAATGCCCTTGGTGCGGCTGTGCTATGGAAGTGTACAAGTGCCGTAAACTTTACACTCGTTATCGCTGCTGCTCTATTCATTACAAAAACAGAAAAGCATGTCGTTGCAAGGAATACACACCGGGAGTATTCGACCTCAGTACAAAATCTCTATCTTTACATCTTTCAAAGATTTCATAATTATTTTTTAACGCTTGTATTCTATTTATAGAAATACTTTTTTGTTTTAATTCTTCAATTAAAACAGTAGGAACGAAATAAAGTTCAAAAGAATCACTGGATAGAGGAGTTAAACCAATTACTACATCAGATGTTTTTGTTGATTGTGTATAAACTTTGATTCCTGATTTATATACTCTATCAACACCACCCCTGGTTCCACCAGTAAATCTTATAGATGTTCTTGCAGTTTTAACTTGTGCACGAATAATATCTTCTGAACCATCTTCTTTTTTAAATACAACAATTACATCATAAGGAGATAAAGGCAAGTCAACCAGAGATACGTTTTGATATTTCTTCATTAAAATACCAGCAGCTATATGTTCATGAGCAAAGCCTTCTACTGAAGCTTGGCGCCCCCTCATTTCATCACTGCTCACTAGTTTCAGCTCCTTTTTTTAACACTAAAATCCAATCAGTATCTATACGTTCTTCCCGTGGAACTTTAATAAAATGTTTAATAATTTCTGATGCAAAATAGTTTTCCAATTTAAAGCCAACTTTTTCTGCCAACGCTATTATATATTTCCAGTTTTCA